>JANMSU010000001.1:0-9088 GCA_031389835.1 Chloroflexota bacterium | reverse complement strand
CGCAGCGACGAGCTCATCTTCCTCGGCCGTCAGATACAGGAGGAGCGCAACTACTCGGAAGAGGTCGCGAAGATCATCGACGCCGAGGTCCACGACATCGTGGAGCGCGCGCGTCAACGAGCGTACGAAGTCCTTACCGAGAACCGCGACAAGCTCGACCTCGTCGTGCAGAAGCTCATCGCGCAGGAGTCGCTCGAGTCCGACGAGTTCAACGCGCTGTTCGACGAACCCGGCGATGCGACTCCAGTGGCCGCGGCCACCAGTGGTCCGGACAGCACGCCCCCTGGAGCACCCGCGGGCGAGCTAGAGCGTGAGAAGTCCAAAAAGGCCAAGGGACCGGCAACAGCACCGACGCCGGCTTAGCTCACTTCGTGTCGGTCTGACAACGGGTATGACGTTCTCGTAACGCCTGCTGCGTAACGACATGCGGCACGCCGCTTGCTTAATTAGCTTCCGCAATGACTGCTCTGATCGCCGACACACGGGAACAAATCTCGAAGAGCGAGCGCCTTCGTATGGCCGCGCTCGCAGCCTTCAGCGGTCTTCTCGGAGTGGTATTCATCGCGCAGCTTGTCGCGGACGAAGCACAGGCCGCAGGGTTGACCGCCGCGGGGTTCTGATCCCGCAGGTTCTAACCTTCGCGGATACGGCTCTTCGTCGCGCTCCCACTTCCCCCTGAGATCGCAGAAGCGGCGTTCCGCTGCGCGCCTGATCTTCACGCGCTGCGTCGCGTGAAGCCGGAACTGATGCACGTCACGCTCGCCTTCCTCGGTCAAACGTCCGAACTTGCTGACGTAGCGGCTGCGGTCGAGGCAGCTGCGAGCGGCGTCACGGCCTTCGACATCGAGATCGACCACGCCGGCCGGTTCCCCCCGACCGGAAAACCGCGTGTTGTCTGGCTTGGGATGGGCGCGGGCGCCCCTGCGCTGCTCGCTCTCGGGCACCGGGTCCGCGCCGAGCTGGCAACTCGGGAGATCACGTTCGACCGAAAGCCACTCCGCGCGCACGTCAGCCTCGCCCGCGCTCGCGCGGATGTGTCCACGGAAGACGCGCGGGCCATCGCGGCTGCGGCCGAGGCCATGCGCATCCCGCATCTGCGATTCCGGGCTGACGTGGTGGTCGTCTTCGAAAGCGTCCTGTCGCCCCGTGGCCCGCGCTATACGCCTCGCTCGAGGGCGCCCCTCCGCGTCGGTTAGGCCTCCGCGCTGCCTGGATGGTCTGATTCTCGCGGTCTCGGCGCGCCCGACGGGTCAGGGTGCACGCATTTCGTCCCCGGTGCTCGTCGGGGGCATTTCCGAGCGCTAGGCTCGGAAATCGGAGGGCGAATGCGACCGATCGCGATTCTGTACGAGAACGAGGCCTGGATGGCGCCGCTCTTCCGCGCCTTGGACGACGTGGGGGCGCCCTACGAGCGCGTCTTCCTCAATGAGCTGAGCTTCGACCCAGCCGGTCCCGCTCCGCAGTGGTCGCTCGCCGTCAACAAGATCTCGCCGTCCTCGTACCTCCGCGGTCACGCACGCAGCATCGCGGTCGCGCGCGAGCTGCTGCCGCTGCTCGAAGAGCGGGGCGTCCCCGTGGTGAACGGCAGTCGCGCCTTCGCGCTCGAGACATCCAAAGCGCGCCAGCTGCTCCTCCTGCGACAGCTCGGCATCCGTGCCCCCGCCGCGCGCGTCATCACCGATCCGGCACAGGCGCCGAGCGCCGCGCGCGAGCTGCGCTTCCCCGTGATCGTGAAGCCGAACGTCGGCGGCTCCGGTGCGCACATGCGCCGCTTCGATTCTCCGGCGACACTCGCGGATGGAGCTGCCGACCTCGACCTCGGCCCGGACGGCACGGGTCTCGTACAGGAATTCCTCGAGAGCGACGACGGCACGAGCCGCCGCGTGGAATTCCTGGGTGGGGAGTATCTCTACGCCATTCGCATCGCGAGCGAAGGGCAGGACTTCAACCTGTGTCCCGCTGACATCTGCCAGGTGCAGGACGTCTCGGAGTTCGACAACTGCGTCGTCGAGGCGCCGGCCAAGAGGCAGCTCCGGATCGACGCGTTCGATGCGCCCCGACCGATCGTGGACGACGTGCTCCGCATCGCGCGTGTGGCCGGCCTTGACGTCGGTGGAGTTGAGTACCTGGTCGCCGCGCGCGATGGCCTGCCGTACGTCTACGACATCAATGCCCTGTCGAACTTCGTCACCGACGCGCCCGCGCTCGTTGGCTTCGATCCGCATGCACGCTTTGCCGAGTGGTTGGTCGAGCGCGCGCTGGTCGGAAAGCGGGAGACGGTCCTCGCATGAGTGCGGTGACCCTTCGCACGGCCGATCCCTGGACGGACACCGACGTGATCGACGCGCGCGCGCCCCGCACGAATCAAGCGATCGTCGGAACACTGTCGCTCCTCGGGTTCGTCACGGGGTGGTGGCCGATCCTCGGACTTCTCGCGGCGCAGCTCGCGATCGGCCTCACCTTTGGCCGGCGCTGGTGCCTGCCGTGCCTCTTCTACTTTGAAGTGCTCCAGCCGCGGCTCGGTGAGGGTCCGATCGAGGACAGCCGCCCGCCGCGATTCGCGAACGTTGTCGGTGTGATCTTTCTCGGCAGTGCGACCCTGGCGCACGCCCTCGGCTTCACCGCGGTGGGGTGGGGGCTCGGCCTGATCGTTGCCGCGCTCGCGTTGCTCGCGGCGAGCACCGGCCTATGCGTGGGATGCGAGATCTATCGCTTAGGCGCGCGCATCCGGGGGATCCGTCCTGGCCGGATCGAGCGCGTCGACCTCGCCGAGATCGGCGCCGCCGGTCGGTCGGGAGAGGTCGTCGTTCAGTTCACTCATCCGCTCTGCACCGATTGCCACACGCTCGAGCGCGAGCTGGTGGCCGCGGGTCGCGACGTCGTCACGATCGACGTTTCACGGCGACCTGAGCTCGCGCGCAAGTACGGCGTGGCGCTCGTTCCGACCGCCGTCGCCGTAGGACCAGAGGGCATCGTCACCGCTCGCATCGCCTGATACTGGCCGTCGTGGACGAGGGCCCGACGGGGAGGCTACGGCGCATCGAGCGTGGTCTCGAAGAGCAGCTGCGGCAGCTTGCGGAGATGGGCGAGCTCTCGAACGTCCCCGGCGAAGGCGCGCCGCTCATCGATGACGATCCAGACGCCGGAGACGGCTGGGCCGCGCGGCACATCGCGAAGAACGCGAACCTCGCCCCGGAATTCGTCGAGCTGAGACGCGAGATCTCCGATCGACGCGACCGGCTCGTCCGCCGCTTGCGCGCGCACCGCTCCTGGCTCGCGGACCGAGCCGCGCTGCTCGACGACCTTCCCGCCGAGCGGATCCTCGATGCGGCACGCGCGACGACGGACTTCGACCTGCGGATCGAGTCGGAGCTGCGAAGCGCCGTGGGTGAGTTGAACGCGCTCGTCGCACAGCACAACCTCAAAGTTCCGCTCGGTCTCCAGATCCCGCCTTGGACGCTCGAGCTGCTGCGCGAGCGTGCCCAGCGCCGAGACGGCGGACGCTAGGCCGCGCGCTCCCCGCGTGAGCGGATGATCGGTGGCCGCACGGGTCCGAGCCGGCGGTAATTGGTGTACGCGTAGCGGTCGCAGGCGACCTCGGCAGCCGCACCCCAGCCGTGCGTCAGGTACAGCCACCAGTGGCAGAACTCGTGGAGATAGAGGAAGCGGATGACCTCGCGCCGCGTGCGGAAGAGCACGCGCGTTCGGCCCCAAGCGCCGACCTCGAGCTCCTCTCGAAACGGACGAAAAGGCTCTGGGACCTGCACGACGATCTCGGGGTGATCCCAGTAGGTGAAGGCCTGAAGATGCGGCCCGGTCCGGTAGCGGAGCGGCTTCACCGTGACCGTGTAGCCGGTCGCCGTCGGCAGCCCGCGGAGGGTCTCCCGGACCTTGAGCGGAGGGTGCGTGGGCAGGGTGGACCGCACGGCCATGGGGCCAAGTGGCCGCCCGGACGCCCGTAGGTTTTTCACCTAACAACTGTACGGAACGGCCCTGCGCTACCGAGCCTGGGCGCGGAGATGGCCAAAATACGGCCATTTCGCTACGATGCGACGAGCGTCGTTCGAGCGAGAACGAGTAGGTCGCGCGGACCGGAAAGCGAACCGGAAACGGTGAGAACCGGGACGGCGAGCGCGATTCGAATGGCTCTCGCAAGACGCCGCGGCGAAAGGGAACGATTAGCCGCGGCCGGCAGCCCGCCGTTATCTTCGGGCGCTCCCTGATAGGGGAGGCTGAGGTCGTCGCAGCGATGCGGTGACGTTTTCGGGTGGCACCACGAGCCCTCGTCCCGAGATCGGGCGAGGGCTATTTGTTTCCGCGGGAAGCAGGGGCAGGGCCCCTGTTAGTGACCGAAGGGAGCCTAGAAGTGGCGGTCACCGCGCCAAAGACCATCGAGCTCGTGCCGGTCATGCGCGAGCGTCTCGCGGATCTCGAGACGCCGGTCTCGGCGTTCGCGAAGCTGCGCGTTCTCGGCGGTGCGTTCCTCCTCGAGTCCGCGGAAGGCGGCGAGCGCATGGGGCGCTACTCGTTCATCGGCGTCGCGCCGCGACGGACGCTCTATTTCCGAGACGGCGAGGTGACCGTCGAGGCATGGACCGACCCGGACCGCAACCCGCATGGCCCAGGCGCGATCGGCACGTATCCGGCGCTGGATCCGCTCGCGACCCTGCGTGAGGAGCTCGGACACTTCCGTCGCGCCGCGCATCGCGGGCTGCCACGTTTCAGCGGAGGAGCCGTTGGCTTCGTCGGGTACGAAGCCGCCCGCCGCTACGAGCGCTTGCCCGTCGCCGCCAACGACCCGTACGGACCGTGGGGCATGCCCGAGGCGGTCTTTGCGATCTACGACACCATCGTCGCGTTCGATCACCTGCGGCACACCTTGACCGTGCTGGCTCACGACGACGCAGCCGAACCGGGGGACGCGGAGCGCTGGATCGACCGCGTCTTCTCAGCCCTGGATGCACCGTTGCCGCCGTTTGCTCGCGTGCGCGAGGGCAACGTGGAGATCCGCCCGAACGGAACGCCCGAGGAGTACATGGGTCGCGTGTCGCGCGCGCGGGAGCTGATCGCCGAGGGCGACTGCATCCAGATCGTTCTTTCGCAGCGCTTCGACGTGACGCCGGCGCCTGACCCGCTCGCGCTGTATCGGGCGCTGCGTCACGTGAACCCGTCGCCGTACATGTTCTTGCTCGAAACCATGTCGGCCACGCTCGTTGGCGCGTCGCCGGAGCCGTTCGTGCGCGTCGAGGGAGGCAAGGTCGTCATGCATCCGATCGCCGGGACACGACCACGTGGGAAGGATGACGCGGAGGACGCCGCGAACGAGGCCGAGCTCCGCGCTTCGGAGAAGGAGCGCGCGGAGCACGTCATGCTCGTTGATCTCGCGCGCAACGACATCGGTCGCGTTTCTCGCGCCGGTACGGTCAAGGTGAAGGAGCTCATGCGTGTGGACCGCTTCTCGCACGTCATGCATCTCACGTCGGTCGTAGAGGGAGAGCTCAAGCCGGAGCTCGACGCGCTCGACGCGTTCCGCGCGTGCTTTCCGGCCGGCACGGTGTCCGGCGCGCCGAAGATCCGCGCGATGGAGCGCATCGCGGAGCTCGAGACCGATCAGCGCGGACCATACGCGGGCACGGTCGGTTACCTCGGCTTCGACGGGACCCTGGACACCTGCATCACGATCCGCACCGCGACGATCGCCCGCGGCGTCTGCCGCATCCAGGCCGGCGCGGGGATCGTGGCGGACTCCGATCCGGCCGCGGAGGAGGCAGAAACGCGCGCGAAGGCCCGTGCGCTTCTGCGAGCGGTCGAGCTCGCCGGCGGGGAGCTGTCGCGATGACCTCGGTGCTGCTCGTGGACAACTACGACAGCTTCACCTTCAACCTCGCGCAGGCCATGGGTGCCCTGGGCGCGACCGTCGACGTCGTTCGGGCCGACGACCCGCGTCTGCAGGCCGCGATCGACGCGGGCCCCGATCGGCTCGTGATCTCGCCCGGACCGGGCCGTCCGGAGGCAGCCGGGCGCTCGCCGACACTCGTCCGCGAGGGGCCCGAGCACGGGATCCGGACGCTCGGCGTGTGTCTGGGCTTGCAATGCGCGGCGATCGCGTTCGGTGCGCGCGTGATCCGCGCGCCGGAGCCGCGGCATGGGAAAACCTCGTTCGTGCGCCATGACGGCAAGGGCATCTTCGCCGGCGTTCCCGACCCAACAGAGGCGACGCGGTACCACTCCCTGATGGTCGACGAGGCCTCGCTTCCGGCCGACCTCGCCGTCACTGCGCGCAGCGACGACGGCGTGGTCATGGCACTGCGCCACGCGACGTTGCCGCTCGAAGCGGTGCAGTTCCACCCAGAATCCGTCCTGACGAAGGACGGGATGCTGATGTTGGAGAACTTTCTTGGACGCGCGTGAGGCGCTCGCGCTCATCGCCGCCGGCAAGGCGCTCACTCGCGTCGAGGCGGAGGCCGCGATGGGCTCGGTCATGGCCGGTGAAGCGACACCGTCGCAGCTCGGCGCGCTGCTCGCGGCGCTGCATGTGCGCGGCGAAACGCCCGACGAGATCGCGGGATTCGCGAGCGCGCTCCGCGCGAATGCTCTTCGCGTCGTCGTTGACGACGACGCGATCGACATCGTCGGCACCGGTGGCGATCGGTCGAACAGCATCAACATCTCTACGATCAGTGCGATCGTCGTCGCCGGTGCCGGCGGTCACGTCGCAAAGCACGGCAACCGCGCCGCTTCGAGTCAGTGCGGCAGCGCCGACGTGCTCGAGGCGCTCGGCGTGAGGATCGACCTCGGTCCGGCGGGCGTCGCCGCGTGCGTGCACGAGGCCGGGATCGGATTCATGTTCGCGCCGCGCTACCACCCCGCTATGCGGCACGCTGGTCCGGTGCGTCGCGAGATCGGCATCCGCACCGTCTTCAACATCCTCGGTCCGCTCGCGAATCCGGCCCGTGTTCGCCGCTACCTGCTCGGAGTGCCGAGCGCCGCCCTCGGAGCGACGATCGCGCGAGCGCTGGTCGAGCTCGGCGTCGAACGCGCGCTCGTCGTTCACGGAACCGACGGTCTCGATGAGATCAGTCCGTCGGCAGCGACGCGGACCTGGGAGGTCTCGGGATCCTCGGTACGCGAGGGCACGCTCGAGCCCCAGATGCTTGGGTTGAGCAGCGCTTTGCGGGCCGAGATCGTCGGCGGCGATGCCGCGACGAACGCTGCCGCCGCGCGCAGCGTTTTGGACGGCAACCCCGGCGGTGCGCGGACTGCCGTGCTGATGAATGCCGGTGCGGCGTGCTGGGTCGCAGGCCTTGCGGGTTCCGTGCGCGACGGAGTGGACGTGGCATCGCGCGCCATCGATAGCGGCGCCGCACGCACGGCGCTCCTTCGGTTTGCCGCAAAGAGCCAGCTAATCGCCGCGGCTGAAACGGCGGCGGTATGAGCGACTTCCTCGAGCAGGTCATCGCCGAGCGGCGCGCAGATGTCGCGCGCGCGAAAGCCGCGGTCTCCGAGGAGGAGCTGCTCGCCTCAGCGAAGGAGAACGTCCTGTCGCGCAGTCTCGGTGGTGGCGTTCGTGCTTGGCGGACCGGGCACGACGGTTTCAGCGCAGCGCTACGCGTCCGACCGTGGGGACAGATCGCCGTGATCGCCGAAGTGAAGCGCGTTTCGCCGGCGCTGGGTGTCCTCGACGCGGACGTCGATCCGGCGACGCTCGCGCTCTGGTACATGCGGGCCGGCGCGACCGCGATCTCAGTGCTGACCGAACCACGACATTGGGGCGGGTCGCTCGACGATCTTGCCGCGGTCCGCGACGCTGTGCCGAGCCTGCCGATCCTGTGCAAGGACGTGATCGTCGACGAGTACCAGATCGCGCAGGCGCGCGCGGCGGGGGCCGATGCGGTGCTCCTTATCGCCGAGGCGCTCTCGGATGAGGAGCTGCGGCGCTTCATCGACCGGGCGAATCATTTGGGCATGGGGGTCCTCCTGGAGGCGCATGAGCCGGTCGCGTTCGGGCGCGCTGTGGCGACGGGCACGGCGATCGTCGGCGTGAACGCGCGGAATCTGCGGAATCCCCGCGAGATCGACATCGGCCGCGTTCGCCAGCTACACACGTTCGTGCGCGACCATCAGGTCCTCGTGGCGGAGTCGGGCATCACTTCGGTCGAGGACGTGCGCACGCTCCCGGCGCGCGTCGCCGCAGTCCTCATCGGAAGCGCCCTGGTGATGGCGGACGATCCGGGGCCGCTCATTCAAGGCATCCTGTCCATCCACCGCGAACCGCTCGCCGCGAAGGCAGCGACGCGACGCCGCTCGTGAGCGCGCCCGGTCGCTTTGGCCAGTTCGGCGGGCAGTTCCTGCCGGAGACGCTCATGCCGGCCGTCGCCGAGCTCGAAGCCGCGTTCAACGCGGCACGCGCCGACGAGGCATTCCAACAGGAGCTCGACCGGCTCCTGCGCGAATGGGTCGGACGTCCGACGCCTCTGTCCGACGCGCCGCAGCTCGCGAAGCTCGTGGGGCTTCGGCGCGTGATGCTGAAGCGCGAGGATCTGACCCACACCGGCGCGCACAAGATCAACAGCGCACTCGGGCAGGCACTCCTCGCGCGTCGGATGGGGAAGCAGCGGATCGTCGCCGAGACCGGCGCGGGTCAACACGGCGTGGCGAGCGCGGCGGCGTGCGCGCTCCTCGGCCTCGAGTGCGTCGTGTATATGGGGACCGAGGACATGCGGCGGCAGGCGCCGAACGTCTTCCGCATGCGCCTTCTCGGTGCCGAGGTGCGAGCAGTCGATGCCGGCAGCCGCACGCTGAAGGATGCGGTGAACGAGGCGATCCGCGACTGGGTGACGAATGTGCAGCTGCGCGCCGGCAAGCTCAAGTTCTACCCGCTTTCCTCGGTTGAGGACTGAGCCCATCATTGCGGGAATGGTGCGGGACTACCTGCGGAGTCTGGCCCCTGACCCCCGCCGGCTGGCCAAGACCGCGCTTGCCGCCCTGCCCCGGGGCGACACCAAACCGCTGACCGACGAGTTTGCCGGGCTCTACCGGCTCCGGGTTGGCTCACATCGTTTCATCTACCGTTATCATGCCGGTCGCC
>JANMSU010000147.1:0-4951 GCA_031389835.1 Chloroflexota bacterium | reverse complement strand
CTGCACCGCACCGGCGCGTTCCCGATCCCGGCGAGCCTGGCGCAGAAGGTCGCGAAGGTGGAGCCGGCGGGTCGCGCCGACGTGTACGACCTCACGGTCGACGTCACGCAGAATTTCGCACTCGCGGCGGGGATCTTCGTCCACAACTCGATCGACGACGATCCGCCCGGCGCGTCGCGCTACACCGAGGCTCGCCTGGCGGGTATCAGCAGCGAGATCCTGGCGGACATCGACAAGAACACCGTCGATTTCATACCCAACTACGACAACCGCCACCAGCAGCCAACGGTGCTGCCGGCTCGCCTGCCGAACCTCTTGGTCAACGGCTCAGCCGGGATCGCGGTCGGTATGGCAACGAACATCCCGCCGCACAACCTGCGCGAAGTCGTCGCCGCGACCCAAAGACTCATCGAGGACCCGGACCTGACGAACGACGACCTGTGCGAAACAGTCCTCGGTCCGGACTTCCCCGGGGGCGGGATCATCTATCGCTTCGAGGAAGACAAGAACGTCGAGACCGGAAAGACGGAACGTGTTGATGGCATCCGCCGCGCGTACGCGAACGGCAGAGGCCGCATTGTCATGCGCGCGAAGGCTCACAAAGAGGACATGAAGGGTGGCCGTGAGGCCGTCGTCGTCAGCGAGCTGCCGTACGCGGTGAACAAGGCGTCACTCATCGAGAAGATCGCGGATCTGGTCCAGAACAAGAAGCTGCAGGGCATCAGCGACATCCGCGACGAGAGCGACCGCGAGGGTATGCGCATCATGATCGAGGTAAAGCGCGACGACTCCGCGGACCGCGTGCTCAACAACCTGTTCAAGCACACCGCGATGCAGTCGGCGTTCAACCTCAACATGCTCGCTCTGGTGGACCAGGGACCGCGCGTCCTTTCGCTGAAAGAGGTCCTCCAGCACCACATCGACTACCGGCGCGAGGTCATCCGCCGGCGCACCGAATTCGACCTCACGAAGGCGAAGGAGCGGGCGCACATCCTCGAGGGCCTCAAGATCGCCCACGACAACATCGATGCGATCGTCAAGCTCATCCGGGCGCACAAGGGCCAGGAGCAGGTCCTTATCGGCAAGCTGCGCGAGGGCTTCGGGCTCTCCGAGGTCCAGGCGAAAGCGATCCTCGACATGCAGCTCCGTCGTCTGTCCGGTCTCGAGCGCGACAAGCTCGAGCAGGAGTACGAGGCGACAATCAAGCTCATCTCCGAGCTGGAGTCCGTCCTGGCGAGCCCGCGCAAGATCCTGGGGCTGATCAAGGCCGACCTTGACTCGCTGGCCGAGTCCTACGGCGACGATCGCCGCACCGAGATCCGGGACGACGTGCCCGGTCAGTTCACGGATGAGCAGCTGGTCTCGGACGAGGACGTCGTCATCACGTTCTCGAGCCGCAACTACGCCAAGCGGATGCCGCTCTCGACGTACCGCGCCCAGCACCGCGGCGGTCGCGGTGTCATCGGCATGCAGACGCGTGACGAGGACGACGTCCAGCACCTCGTGGTCGCGCGCAATCACGACAAGCTCTACGTCTTCACCGACCGCGGCCGCGTGTTCGCGCTCAAGGCCTACGAGCTGCCGGACGCGAGCCGCACCGCGAAAGGCACGCCGATCCAGAACATCCTCGAGGCGATGCAGCAGGGCGAGCGCGTGTCGGCGCTCGTCGCACTGCGCGACACGACCTCGGCGGCGTTTCTGATGATGGCGACCCGCAAGGGCTTCGTGAAAAAGACCGCGCTATCGGAGTACGCGACCGTGCGACGCGCCGGGCTCATCGCGATCGCGCTCCGCAAGGGCGACGAGCTCGCGTGGGTCGCGTCGTGCGCGAAGGACGACAGCGTCATCCTCGCGACGCGCAAGGGGAAGGGCATCTCGTTCAAGGCGTCGGACGCGCGGCCGATGGGTCGGCCGACGCAGGGCGTGACGGGGATCCGCCTCGCGAAGGGCGACGAGGTCGTCGGCATGGGGATCGCGCGCCCGCGGACCGAGGTCCTGTCCGTGACCGCGAACGGCTACGGCAAGCGCACGTCCGTCGACGAGTTCCCGACCCAGGGTCGCGGCGGACAGGGTGTCATCCTCGCATCACTCGGCGCGAAGACCGGCGACGTGGCGGCGATGCAGATGGTCGACGAGGGCAGTCAGGAGATCCTTCTCATCTCGACCAATGGCGTCGTGATCCGTACCCCGCTGGACCAGATCCGCGTCCTCGGGCGTCCCACGATGGGGGTCAAAGTCATGACCACCGGCGACGCGAAGATCGCATCCATCGCGACCTTCACGACGACGCGGCCGACCCAGACACAGCTCCCGGTTAAGTAAGCCCGGCGGCAGCCACCCGGCCTGACCGCCGGGACCTGTCAAAGGCGCGTACGAAACCGGTCGCGGCAGTACCAATTGCTGCTGTTTGGCCGTTGTTTCGGCACATGCAGGCCGATATGTTCTCCCGAGTAAGTGAGGAACCAGGCGTCGCTTGGCCGTTCCATCAGGCAGGCAGACGCCACGGGAACGCGTTGAGAGGGAAGGCACTGGGTTGATCGCGCTCGACGACGTCAGCAAGCGCTACCCCAATGGCACCTTCGCCCTGCGCGACGTAGACCTCCGAGTAGACGCGGGTGACTTCATCTTTCTGGTGGGCTCATCCGGCGCGGGCAAGTCCACGCTTATCCGACTCCTCATTCGTGAAGAGCTGGCGTCGAGCGGTCGCGTCGTCGTCGACGGGGAGGACGTCGGACGCATGCCGCGGTCACGTGTGCATCTGCTCCGCCGAAAGGTGGGCGTTGTCTTCCAGGACTTCAAGCTGCTGCCGCGGAAAACCGTGGCCGAGAACATAGCGTTCGCGCTGACCGTCACCGGTCACGAAGGACGCTTGGTGCGCGAAGAGACGGAGCGCGCGCTGTCGCTCGTTGGTCTCACCGCGCGTCGCGATCACTTCCCGAGCCAGCTCTCCGGTGGGGAGCAGCAGCGGACCGCGATCGCGCGCGCTCTGGTGAACCGGCCGCGCATCCTGATCGCCGACGAGCCGACCGGGAACCTCGACCCGGTGACAAGCTGGGAGATCATCAAGCTGCTCACTCGCGTGTGCGAGCTCGGCACGACGCTGGTCATGGCCACGCACAACGCCGAGATCGTCAACGCGCTGCGCCGCCGCGTGGTCCATCTCGATCACGGCATGGTCGTGCGCGACGTGCGCGAAGGCCTGTACGCCGCATGAGGCGCATCGGGTACGTCCTCAGCGCCGCGGGCCAGGGCTTCTGGCGCAATCCGGTCATGAGCCTCGCGTCGACATTCACGGTGACGCTCATGCTCCTGCTGTTCTCGTTCTTCCTCACCACCGACCGTGGTCTGCAGGCGGCCGTCACCGTGCTCGAATCGAAGGTCGAGATCGCGACATTCCTCGACGACAACGCCAAGGTCTCGGAGATCCTCGCGCTGAAGGCGCGGATCGAGGCGGACCCCGCGGTGTCGCTCGTCGAATACGTCACGAAGGACCAGGCGCTGCAGCGGCTGCGCGATATCGCCGACCGCCGCAAGGACTTCGTCATCGCGGACGTCGACGCGAACCTGCTGCCCGCCTCGCTCGAGGTCAAGCTCGCGGACGCGCGCCAGGCAAAGCGGGTCGGTGACGACCTGCGCGCAGAGATCGGCGGCGGCGTGGTCGCGGACGTCATCGACAACCCGCAGGTCGTCGACCAGCTGCTCACGATCACGCGCGTGCTTTCGGTCGGCGGTATCGCGATCCTCGCGATGATGCTGTTCGTCGCGCTGTTCGTGATCGTGAACACGATCCGCATCGCGGTGCACGCGCGCCGTGACGAGATCGAGATCATGCAGCTCGTCGGCGCGTCGGACTGGTTCGTGCGCTGGCCGTTCATCCTCGAGGGGATGCTCGTGGGCGCGCTCGGCGCGGTCTTCGCCCTCTCCATCGTGTTCGCGGCGTCGGGGCCGGTCACCGGCGCGATGCTCGACTTCCTCGTGACCCTGCCCATCTCGCTTGGGCCACAGTTCGCGTTCCAGCTCGCCGCGAGCGTGCTGGGCGTGGCGCTCCTGGTGGGCGCGGGAGGGGCGACGCTGTCCGTGCGCGCCCACCTGGCGAAGTGACACCACCTCGCGCCTTGACCAGCCGCACGCCTCGGTGGGACCATGCGTCCGTGGATGCTCCCCGGAATCGCCGGGGAGGTGGGTGGAGGAAGAGCGGGCTTCGCGCGACCGTCGTCGCGCAGGTGGGCCACGCCCACTTTGTCGGTCAGGAGATCCCCGCCGCCGCCGACGACCCGCTCCATGACGCGCTGCGCCGCAAGGACGAGCTAGCGCGCGCCGTCGCGATCTCGCGGCAGAATGCCGAGCGCTACAAACAGGCGGCGAACCAGTTCCAGGCCGCCGTCGACTCGGCGAACGCGCGCATCTCCGACCTCGCACAGAAGCAGGCCGCCGCCGAGAACGAGGCCGAGGTGCTGGGCTACGAGATCCAGATCGCCGAAGAGCAGCTCGCGCTCGTGGCGTTCCAGCTCGATGAGACGAAAGCGCTCGCGGCGTCGTTGACCGCCCAGGCCGCGGAGCAGCAGCGACAGCTGGTCCAACGCGAGGATCTCTACGCCAAGCACCTCGTCGCGACGTACCGCCAGGCGCTCATCAGTCCGCTCGAGATGCTTCTCTCATCGCGGACGCTCACGGAGTTCGCGAACCGCGTGCAGCAGATGATCTTCGTGAACCGCCAGGACCAGCAGCTCGCGAACGAGATCCGCAGCCTTCGCGCGGGCACCGCCGCGAAGCTGGACGACGCGGCAGGAAAGCAGAACGAGATCCTCGGTCTCCAAGACCAGATCGCGACGCAGCGCAAAAGCCTCGCGGAGCAGAAGGCCGAGTACGACGAGCTCGTGGCACAGATGCGGACATCGATCGAACAGCAGGCCGCCGAGCGCGCGTACGCGGCCACGAACAAGACACAGGC
>JANMSU010000458.1:0-8353 GCA_031389835.1 Chloroflexota bacterium | reverse complement strand
GCTGCGCGGCACCGGCGCCGCCGCGATCAACAACCTGATGGAAGACGCCGCGACCGCGGAGATCTCGCGCTCGCAGGTGTGGCAGTGGGTGCATCACGGCGTCGCGCTTGCCGAAGGCCCGAGCGTCACGCGAGACCTTGTCAAGAAGATCGAGCAGGAAGAGCTCGCGAAGATCCGCACGACGGTCGGCGACGACTTCTACGCGAAGGGCCGCTACGACGAAGCCGCGTCGCTCTTCGAGGACGTCGCCCTCTCGGAGGACTTCGTCGAGTTCCTCACCCACCCCGCGTACGAGCGCATCGACTAACTAACGCCTGGGGCGCATCCGCAGGAACTCGCTCAACGCGCATCACGCCGAGCATGAAGCGCACGTGGGGCGGCATGAGGCGCCGATTCGGGTCGACGAACACCCCCGGATCGGCGTGCGGTGGATCTCGCCGGATTTGCGGCCGCGATGGCTGATGATCGCGAAACCAGGCAGCCGGTGGACAAAAAGACGGACCCGTGGGGGCATCAGGACCCTCGGCTGATCCGCTCCGCAAGTAGACGGTTGATGACCGCGGGATTCGCCTTGCCGCCCATGCGCTTCATCACCGGTCCGACGAGCGCGCCGAGCGCTCGCTGATTGCCCGCCTTGTAGTCGGCGACGGCCTTTGGGTTCTCTTCAAGCACGGCATCGACCGCGCCCGCGATCGCTGATTCATCAGACACCTGTGTCAGCCCTTTCGACTTCACGATCGCATCGGGTGCGGAGCCGGTCTGCCACATCTCCGCGAACACCTCCTTCGCGGCCGATACCGAGACGGCGCCCTTCTTCACGAGTGCGAGGAGAGCACCGAGCTGCGCGGGCGTGATCTTCGCGCCGGCCACCGCGCCGCCGTCATTCTTGAGGTACCGAAGGAACTCGCCCGTCACCCAGTTCGCGACCGTCTTTGCGTCGCCGCCGGCCGCGCGGACCGCCGCCTCGAAGAAGTCGGCGAGCTCGCGGTCGTCCAGCAGGATCCGCGCGTCGTAGTCGGATAACCCGTACTCGAGCGTGAAGCGCGCGCGGCGCGCGGTCGGGAGCTCGGGGATCGACGCCCGCAGGCGCTCCACATCCGCGCGCGACGGCGCGAACGCGACCAGGTCAGGCTCCGGGAAGTACCGATAGTCCTGCACGTCCTCTTTCGAACGCTGCAGGAACGTCTGCTTTCGCTCGGGACTCCAGCCGACCGTGATCTTGCCCTTGCGCGTCCGGAGCTCGCCGCCGGCCCGCCATTCCTGCCACAGCCGATCGGCCTCGTACGGCAAGGCCTCCTCGAGCGCCGCGTAGCTGTTCATGTTCTTGATCTCGCTCTGCGGCGGCCAGCGGACCTGGCCGTCCTCCGTGAAGCGGATCGAGACGTTCACGTCGAATCTCCCCGCGCCCTGTTCAAATCGCACCTCCGACACCCCCGAGAACACGAGCACCTCGCGGAGGGCTCGCACGTACGCGAGCGCCTCCTCGACCGACGTCATATCAGGCTCGCTGACGATCTCGAGCAGCGGCACTCCGGAGCGGTTGAAGTCGATGAGCGAGTAACCGTCACCGTGCTTCGAGTTGGCAGTGTCCTCCTCGAGATGCGCGCGGGTGATGCCGATGCGCTTGCCGCCGGCGGTCGTCGCGATCTCCAGCCAGCCTTTGACGTTCAGCGGCAGGTCGTACTGCGAGAGCTGATACCCCTTTGGCAGGTCCGGGTACATGTAGTGCTTGCGGTCGAACTTGGTGTGCTCCGGCACTTCGCAGTTGAGCGCCAGGCCGGCGATCATCGCGAGCTCGATGGCGCGCTTGTTCGGCACGGGCAGCGCACCGGGGAGTCCTAGGCACACCGGGCACACGAGCGAGTTCGGCGGCGCGCCGAACCATTTCGCCGCGCAGCCACAGAACATCTTCGATTCGGTGGCGAGCTCGACGTGCGTCTCGATGCCGATGACGAGCTCGTAGGGACGATCGGTCACGGCTGTTGCGGCTTCGGGATGCCGGTCGGTATCGGCCCGCCGATCCGTTGCGCTGCTTCGATGACGCGACTGAGATTCACGATCACGCGGTCGTCACTTCTCGAGACGAGGTATTGGTCGAGACCGCGGTACGAGTCGTCGCTGGCGGCGCCACGCGCGTTGAACGTGTAGGTGCGCCCGCCACTCGTCTCGCACCTCGCGGCGTAGCCGAACTCGAAACCGCCGGCCCTCGTGGTCGTGATGACGTCGACGGGGCATTCGGTCCCGCCCACCGTGGGTGCCCAGCGCGCGCGAAGACCGACCGCTTCGGCCGTCGCCGGACGCCCGAGATAGAAGGCGCGACCGTCCGCGACCGATGGTTCGATGCGCTTCGGCTGCTGATTCACGCCGGGGAGATCCGCGATGGGGAGCACGAGTCGATCCCCGGGCACGAGCGCCGGGGGCGTCACGATCTGCGGCAGGATCGCGAGCAGCGACACGACGAGAACGGCGATGAGCCCGCCGAACAGCAGCAGCGCGATGAGAAGGTATTGCTTCCACACCGGCGTTGGGTCGAGCGACTCTGCTCCCGCCCAGTGCTCCGTGGGCTGATCCTCGTAGCGCGTGCCCATGGCTAGGAGGCGCGCTTGACGAATCGCTCGATGCGGTCGCACGCCTCCACGATCTGCTCCATAGAGGACGCGTAGCAGGCCCGGATGTGGCCGCGACCCCGCTCGCCGAACGCGCTGCCGGGCACGACGACGACGCGCTCCTCTTTCAGCAGCCGCTCGCAGAAGTCGTCATCCGCGAGACCGGTGGAGGTGATGTTCGGGAAACAGTAGAAAGCGCCACGCGGCTCGAAGCAATGCAGGCCCATGTCGTTAAAGCGCTTCCACATGTAGCGCCGGCGCTTGTCGTACTCGCCGACCATGTGCTGCACCTCGGGTTCTCCGGTCTTCAGCGCCTCGAGCGCGGCGTACTGCGCGGCGGTCGGCACGCACATCACCGTGTACTGGTGGATCTTCATCATCTGCTCGATGATCTCCGCTGGCGCGCAGGCATAGCCGACGCGCCATCCGGTCATCGCGTACGACTTCGAGAAGCCCGCGAGGTAGATCGTCCGCTCCTTCATATCGGGCGCAGCCAGGATCGACTGGTGCTCCGTGCCGTACACGAGGCGGTCGTAGATCTCGTCGGCGTACACGAGCAGGTCGTGTTCGGCAGCGAGCGCCGCGATGCCTTCGATGTCTTCCTTCTCGAGGACCGCGCCGGTCGGGTTGTTCGGGAAACCGAGCAGGATCGCGCGGGTCCGAGGCGTGATCGCGGACTTGACGTCCTCGGGGCGGAGGCGGAAGTCGTCTTCTTCACGCGTCGGCACGGCCACAGGCACGCCGCCGGCTAGCACGATGCCGGGGACATACGCGACGTATGACGGATCGGCGAGGATGACCTCGTCGCCATCGTTCAGCGTGGCGCGCATCGCGAGGTCGACGGCCTCCGAAACGCCGACGGTCACGATGATCTCGCGATCCGCGTCGTAGCGGACGCCGCGAAGCTTCGCGGTGTGCTCGCTGATCGCCTCACGCAGTGGCTTGATGCCGTAGTTCGACGTGTACTTCGTCTTGCCGTCCTTGATGGAGCGGATCGCCGCATCGCGGAAGCGCTCCGGCGTCACGAAGTCCGGCTCGCCCACGCCGAGCGAGATCGCGCCCTCGACCCCTGCGATGAGATCGAAGAAGCGGCGGATGCCGCTGGCGGGGATGCGCTCGACCTTCGTGTTCGTCAACGGGCGTCGTGTGGCCTTCATGCGGCGACCTCCGGGCGCATCTTGTGGTGCTTGGTGCCCCGCTCGTACGCGGCCGCGACGCGGAACATCGCTGCCTCCTGGTACGAGTTCGCGATGATCTGGAGTCCGACCGGCAGCCCCTCCGACAGGCCGCAGGGAAGCGAGATCCCCGGCAGCCCGCTGATATTCACGGGCAGGGTGAAGATGTCGTTGAGGTACATCGAGAGCGGGTCGTTCACCTTCTGGCCGATCTTGAACGCGACGGTCGGCGCGGTCGGCGTCACGATCGCGTCCACCTTCTCGAAGACCCGATCGAACTCCTGTTTGATGAGCGTGCGGACCTTTTGCGCCTTCACGTAGTACGCATCGTAGTAACCGGCGGAGAGCGCGTACGTGCCGAGGATCATCCGCCGCTTTACCTCCGGGCCGAAACCCTTGCCGCGGGTGCGCCGGTACGTCTCCAGCAGGTCCGGTCCCTCGACGCGGAGTCCGTAGCGAACGCCGTCGTACCGAGCCAGGTTCGCCGACGCCTCGGCCGGCTGGATGAGGTAGTAGACCGCGAGGCCGTGGTCGGTGAGCGAAAGGGAGACGTCGACGAGCTCTGCGCCCTGGCGCTCGAGCTCGCCCAGCGCGTCGCGCACGGCGCGCTCCACGCCCTTCTCCATGCCTTCGACGAAGAACTCCTTCGGCACTCCGATGCGCATGCCCTTCACGCCGCGGTCGAGATCGCGCCGAAGGTCCTCCTTCGGCAACGGCATCGTCGTCGCGTCGCTCGGATCCTTGCCGAACAGCGCCTCGCAGACGATGGCGCAATCCTCGACGCTGTTCGTGAAGGGTCCGACCTGGTCGAGCGATGACGCGAACGCGACGACGCCGTAGCGCGACACGCGTCCGTAGGTCGGCTTCATACCGACGACGCCGGTGAGCGCCGCCGGTTGGCGGATGGAGCCACCGGTATCGGTGCCGAGCGCGAAGAGCGCCTCGCCGGCCGCGACCGCCACTGCGCTTCCGCCGGACGAGCCACCCGGAACGCGATCGATGCGCCACGGATTCTTCACCGGACCAAAAGCGGAGTTCTCGTTCGAGCTGCCCATCGCGAACTCGTCGAGATTCGTCTTTCCCAGCATCACCGCGCCCTCGCCGTCGAGTCGCTCGACGACGGTCGCCGAGTACGGCGGTATGTATCCCTCCAGGATCTTCGAGCCAGCAGTCGTCGCGACGCCCTTGGTGCCGATGATGTCCTTGCAAGCCCACGGGATGCCGCAGAGCAGCGGCGCGTCGCCCGCGCGGAGGCGCTCATCGGCGGCGCGGGCCTGCGCCTTTGCACGGTCATCCGACAGGAGCAGCCAGGTGTTGAACCGGTCGCCGTGCGCCGCGCGCAGGGCGAGCTCAGCGAGCTCGAGGGCGCTGGCCTCGCGACGACGCAGCAGCGCGGCAGCCTCGGTGATCGTGCGCGGAAGCTGTTTCATCGCTCCTCGAGGATCACCTGGACGCGGAAGAACTCGCCGTCGCGGCCGCCTTTGGGCGCGTTCGCCAGCGCCTCCTCCGTGGTCAGACCCGGTCGGATCACGTCGTCGCGCTGCACGCCGATAAGCGGGAGCGTCGACGCCGTCGGTGAGATCTCGCCGGTGTCAACGCTCTTCAGGCGCTCGACGGCATCAAGCACGACCGAGAGCTGTCCTGTGAAACGCTCGATCTCGTCGTCGGTGAGCGCGATCCGCGCGAGGTTTGCGACGTGAACGATCGTGGCGCGATCGATGGGCATGTGCCCAGTCTAGGAGTCGCGCCTCTCGAGCTTCACGAGTCGTCCATCAGGATCGCGCACCGCCATCTCGCGCGTTCCCCAATGCGTCGCCGCGAACGGCGCGACGACCTCGGCGGGTAGCTCGGGTGCCGAGTCGTCCGTCGCCGACAGGTACAGCTCCATGGCAGGTTTGCGGTCCGCGGGAACTTCCGCGAGATAGATGTAGGGCCCGCCGCCGGTGGCTCGAAGCATCCCAGACGTTCCGCGTTCATCGTCGAGCACGAAGCCGAGCGTCCGCCAGAACGCGACGCTCTTCCCCCAGTTATGCGTCTCGATATAGATGTGGT
Source organism: Chloroflexota bacterium (assembly GCA_031389835.1). Lineage (GTDB taxonomy): Bacteria > Chloroflexota > Limnocylindria > P2-11E > P2-11E > CF-39. The sequence continues at coordinate 2,520 of JANMSU010000458.1, read as the reverse complement.
GGACCGAATCAGCCGCCATCGCTATCTCCCCTTCTTGCGCTTGTCCCGGTCGAGGTACTCGCGCAGCGCGGCGGCGACGAGCGCGGACAGGCTCATCTCCCGGTCGATCGCGACGTGCTTCACGTCGCGGATGAGCTCGACCGGAAGGTACACGTTGAACTGCCGGACTTCGTCGTCTGCCATTAACTTACTAGGATACTAGCATCGAGACCCTGGGCCACAGGATCATCGTCCCCACGATGGCCGCGCCGACCGCAGCGATGAGCACTGCCGCGGCGGCAACGTCCTTCGCGGCCTTCGCCAGCGGATGGCGTTCCGGCGATGCGAGCGTCACCGCGAGCTCGATCGCGGTATTGAGCGCCTCGAGCGCGAGGACCAGGGCCATCGCCAAGATGAGGACCGCCCACTCCAGCGCGGTGATACGCAGCCACACCGCGAGCGCCAGCACGACCACGCCGATCGCGATCTCGATCTGCGCGCTGCGCTGCGTGCGTATCAGGTATGAGACGCCTTCGAGCGCGAAACCGAACGAACGCAGCAGGCTCACACTGCCGAGTGTGGCGGACATCGGGATCCTCCCGCGCGACGCGGTGGCGCGGAGGCTCAACCGCGAGCTCTTCGTCGTCCTCGGCGGCACCGCCGCGCTTCTGCTCCAGGTCGCGCATCCTCTGGTCGCCGCGGGTGTCGATCAACATTCCGATTTCCGCCGCGACCCGCTCGGACGACTGCACCGCACATTGAACACGACGCTCGACGCGGTCTTCGGCGATACGCCACGCGCTGAACGGGCGATGCGGCGCATCGACCGTCGGCACGCCGGCGTGCGGGGGTACGCGGCGGACGGACGTGGCTACCGCGCCCGCGATCCGAGGCTGCTCCTCTGGGTCCAGACGACGCTGGTGCTGACCTCCCTGCGTTGGTACGAGCTCGTCGCCGGCAGGCTCACCGCAGCGGAGCGGCAGAGCTACTGGGAGGAAGCGAAGATCTTCGCAAACACGCTCGGCGTGCCACCGGACCTGTTCCCGTCGACGATCGGCGAACTCGAGCGCTACGAGCGCGAGATGCTCGAGACCGTGGTGACGCCCGACACGACGAGCCGAGCGGTCGCGCGCGATGTTCTCCACCCGTTCGCGTTCCTACCGAACGCGGTCTACTGGCCGACGGACGTGATCACGGCTGGGATGCTGCCGCCATCGCTACAGCGCGCGTTCGGATTGCGCTGGAGCACAAGGGAACGGCTGTTCTTCCGTTTCGTGGTGCACGCTCTGCGTTTGATGCGCGCGCTCGTCCCCGCGGGTCTCGCGAGCGTGCCGCACGCGCGGATGTATGACCGGCGGGTGCGCTAAGCGGGGTCGCGCGTCGCTTTTAGCATCGCGGCAGAGTGCGGCTCGAGCGTGACCTCGTAGCCCTCGGTGCGGCGGCCCATGTCCTGGCGCTCCCAGAGGTCGCGCACGAGCGCCGTGTGCGAGCGCGAGCCGCCCACGAGGTCCCAGGTAACTTCGGCGCGCGCCGCGGTCTCGCCGCGGTTGAGCAACACGATCGCGCGGGCACCGCCGGCCAGCTCGCGCACCCAGACCTCGACCCCCTTTGCGATGTTGACGCGCTTGCCCTGGCGTCCGAGGGGATCCTGGTCGACGGCGATCACCTCGGGCGCAGTGAGGATCGCGCGTGTCGCATCCGTCATCGAACATACGTCGTTCCCCGCCATCAGCGGTGCGGCGAGGATCGCCCAGAGCGAGAAGTGCGCGCGGTACTCCGTGTCCGTCATCCCGCCGTTGCCGACCTCGAGCATGTCGGGGTCGTTCCAATGATCGGGGCCCGCGAAATCCGCGAGCGCGGCCTGCCGATCGAGGATGTCGACGAGACTGTCCCAGCGATCGGCGATGTCGTGTGACGTTCGCCAGAGATGCCCGACGCTGCCGGCCCACTCCCAGGGCCGGTTGCGGCCCCACTCGCAGATGGAGAGCACCATTGGCCGACCGGCCGCGCGGATGGCCTCGGACCATGTCGCGTACACAGCGCGCGCGTCGAGCCCGGCGGTGTGGCACCAGTCGATCTTCATGAAGTCCACGTCCCAGGACGCGAACCGGCGCGCGTCGACGAACTCGCGCCCGCGACTTCCGGGATAGCCCTGGCAGGTGCGGTCGCCCGCGCAGGTGTAGAGGCCGAACTTCAGGTCGCGTTTGTGGAGGTATGCCGCGAGGCCTTGCATGTTCGGGAAGCGCCAGAGGTTCGTCTCGAGCTGGCCGTCGTCGCTGCGCAGGCTGCCCTCCCACGCGTCGTCGATGACGACGAAGCGGTACCCAGCGTCGCGCATGCCGTTCTCGATGAGCGCGTCGGCAGTCTCACGCACCAGCTGGTCGGACACGAAGGGGCCGAAGCGGTTCCAGGAGTTCCAGCCCATCGGCGGCGTCGGCGCGAGGCCGTCGTTGAGCGCGCCGAGTCCCATCTAGCTGCGGCTGTCAGTCCTTTGGGTTGCCGCTGGGATCGAGCGACACGAAGTACGACTCGCACGCCATC
>JANMSU010000404.1:0-9990 GCA_031389835.1 Chloroflexota bacterium | reverse complement strand
CGTGTTGACCCGCGCCGGTCTCGGCGACGATCCGCTGCTTTCCCATCCGACGCGCGAGGAGTGCCTGCCCGAGTGCGCTGTTGATCTTGTGCGCGCCGGTGTGGGTCAGATCCTCGCGCGTCGGATGGGAAAGCAGCGGATCGTCGCCGAGACCGGCGCGGGTCAACACGGCGTGGCGAGCGCGGCGGCGTGCGCGCTCCTCGGCCTCGATTGCGTCGTGCACATGGGCACCGAGGACATGCGCCGGCAGGCACCGAACGTCTTCCGCATGCGTCTTCTCGGCGCGGAAGTGCGCGCCGTCGACGCGGGCAGCCGCACTCTGAAGGACGCCGTCAACGAAGCGATCCGTGACTGGGTCACGAACGTCCGCACGACCTACTACCTGCTGGGCTCCGCGATCGGGCCGCATCCGTATCCAACGATGGTGCGCGACTTCCAGGCGATCATCGGCCGCGAGGCGCGCGCGCAGTGGCTGGAACGGGTCGGCACGCTTCCGAGCGTCGTCGTCGCGTGCGTCGGCGGGGGCTCGAACGCGATCGGGATATTCAGCGCGTTCCTCGACGACAAGGAGGTGCGGCTCCGCGGCGTGGAGGCGGGCGGACTCGGCGTCGTGAGCGGCAAGCACGCGGCATCGATCGGCGGTGGTCGGGTCGGCGTGCTGCATGGCACGCGCAGCTACGTGCTGCAGGACGAGCACGGTCAGATCCGCGAGACGCACTCCATATCCGCCGGTCTTGACTACCCCGGCGTCGGGCCCGAGCACGCCTTCCTTCATGACACGAATCGAGTCGAATACGTTTCGCGGACCGACGCGGAGGCGCTCGAAGCCTTCAGGTTGCTCTCGCGCACCGAAGGCATCATCCCGGCGCTCGAGCCGGCGCATGCGATCGCCGACCTCGCGCACATCCGTATCAGCTACGGAGCGGACACCGACGTTCTGGTCTGTCTGTCGGGTCGCGGCGACAAAGATCTTGAGACCGTGATGAGCGCGGGAGAGACGAAGTGAGCGTCGCCGTGTCCGGAGCGCTGCGCGTCGAGCGAGCTTTCGCCCGGGCGCGCGCGCAGAGTCGTCTCGCGCTCGTCGTCTACCTCACCGTTGGCTATCCCGACCGCGCGTCGACCGGCCCGCTGCTACGGGCCGCGTTGGATGGCGGAGCGGACGTGCTCGAGTTGGGCGTGCCGTTCAGCGACCCTCTCGCCGACGGCACCACCGTGCAGCGCGCCGGCGAGGCCGCGCTCCGGCATGGCGTCACGCTCAACGACTGCCTGGCCGAGGCCACGGCGGTCGTGCGCGAACGCGATGCGCCCGTCCTGTTCATGGGCTACACCAATCCATTCATGCAGTACGGATTCGCCCGCCTGGCGACGGATGGAGCGCGTGCGGGCATCGCCGGTGTCATCGTTCCCGACATGCCGGCGGAGGAGAGCGCCGAGCTCGACCTCGCGCTCGCGCCGAATGGCCTGCTTCGCGTCGACCTCTATGCACCGACGACGCCGAACGAACGCCTTGCGATGCTGCTGCCGCGAGCGCAGGGGTTCGTGTACTGCGTGTCGCTCACCGGAGTCACGGGCGCGCGCCGCGCGCTTGCGGCGGATGTCGCGGAGTTCGTCGGACGTGTCCGGCGCCACACGAGCCTGCCGATCGCCGTGGGCTTCGGTATCAGCGCCCCCGAGCACGTGTCGGCGCTGCGCGGCACCGCCGATGGCATCGTCGTCGGGAGCGCGGCGATCGACGTGGTGACGAACGCAAAGCCCGAACGGCGCGCGGACGAGCTGCGTGAGTTCGTCGGCTCGCTCGTGGCAGCGGGGAGGTCCTGATGGCAGTGCGTGGCGTGCGCGGGGCGACGACCGTCCGCGCGAACGAGTCAAAGGCGATCTTCGACGCAACGTCCGAGCTGCTGCGCATCCTTACCGAGCTCAACGGTCTGCGCTCAGACGACATCGGCTACGTGTGGTTCACCGTGACGCCTGATCTCGACGCGGCGTTCCCTGCGGACGCTGCGCGCGCGGGACTCGGCTGGACGGACGTGCCGCTGATCTGCGGCCGGGAGATCCCGGTCCCCGGTGCGCTCGGCCTGTGTGTGCGCGTGCTCATCGCGTGGAACACGTCGAAGCCGCAGAAGGAGATCCGCCACGCATTCTTGCGCGGAGCCAAGTCGCTGCGGCCGGCGTGGGCGGTCGAACTGCCTAACGGCGGCGGAGCCCCGTAGTGCTCGTCGTCATGAAACGCGGTGCGTCGCAGGGTGAGATCGACGCGGTCGTCGCGCGGATCAAGGAGTTCGGCATCACGCCGGTCCCTCTCCCCGGCGCCGAGCGCATGGCGATCGGAACGTTCGGCTCGACGTCGCGGGCGGCAGCCGACGCGGTGGAGTCCCTGCCCGGTGTTGCGGAGGTCGTGCCGGTCAGCCGCCCGTTCAAGCTCGCGTCGCGGGAGGTCATCGCCGAGGACACCATCGTTCGCGTCGGCCCGGTGGCGATCGGCGCGGGCGCGCCCCTCGCGATCATGGCCGGGCCCTGCTCGGTCGAGTCGCGCGAGCAGACGCTAGCGACCGCCCGCGCGGTCCGGGCAGCGGGAGCGACGATCCTGCGCGGTGGCGCGTTCAAGCCGCGATCCTCGCCGTACAACTTCCGCGGCCTCGGTGCCGCGGGTCTCGACATTCTCGCGGAGGCTCGTGCAGAGACGGGACTTGCGATCGTGACCGAGGTGCTTTCGCCCGGCGACGTCGAGGCGGTGGCTCGCGTCGCCGACTGCCTGCAGGTCGGTGCGCGCAACATGCAGAACTTCGCGCTGCTGGACGCGGTCGGCGATCAACCCAAGCCGGTGTTGCTCAAGCGCGGCATCGCCGCGACCGTCGAGGAGCTCCTTCTCTCCGCGGAATACGTGCTTGCCCGCGGCAACCGGAACGTCATCCTTTGCGAGCGCGGCATCCGTACGTTCGAGAAGTACACGCGCAACACGTTCGACGTGAGCGCGATCCCGCTGCTGAAGCGCCTCACGCATCTTCCGGTGGTCGGCGATCCGTCGCACGGCACGGGGAAGTGGTATCTCGTCGCGCCGGTAGCGCTCGCGGCGGTCGCCGCGGGGGCTGACGGGATCATCGTCGAGGTTCATCCGAGCCCCGACCATGCGCTGTCCGATGGCTTTCAGTCGCTGACGTTCGAAAACTTCGCGACCCTTGTGGGACGCGCGAGCGCGGTCGCTCGCGCCGTCGGACGCGGCGTGCCCGACGCGACGCCGGCTTGAACATCGCGGTCGCGGGCCTCGGTCTGATCGGAGGCTCGCTGGCGCTCGCGCTTCGCGCGCGTCACAACGTGCGCGCGTTCGACACGGACGAGGCGACGCGCGGTGCGGCGCGCGCCGCCGGCATCGAAACAGTCGACCGGCTCGAGGATCTGCTGCCCGCCGACGTGGGAATCGTCGCCACACCGCTTGCATCCGTTGTGACGACGCTGGCGGCTCTCGCCGAGCGCGCCGGCGCGACGGTGCTGCTCGAGGTCGGCTCGCTGAAGGCCGCCGTCGCTGCTTTCGCCGAGACGGCCCCGGAAGCCGCTCGCATCGTCGGCATCCATCCGATGGCCGGCGCCACGACCTTTGGCTTCGGCGCGGCGCGCGCCGACCTTTTCCGCGACCGACCGTTCCTCATCGTGCCTACGGCCCGATCTGATGCGAGCGCCATGACCATCGCCGGGACGGTCGCGGGCGATGCCGGTGGCATCGCGACAGTGTGCTCGGCGATCGTGCACGACCAGGCGATGGCGTACCTCCTCGCCGCGCCTCTCGCGGCCGCGAGCGCCCTCGCTGTTGCCGGTGCCGAGGCAGGCCCGCTTTTCCGGCTCGCGGGGCCAGGGTTCCGCGACACCACTCGCCTCGCCGGCACGCCGCTCGATCTAGCCGAGCAACTGCTGAGCGCGAACGCAGGCAACGTCGTCGCCGCGCTCGCGGCGCTGAGAGCCGCGCTGGAGGCGATCGAGCGCGCGGTGGCCGAGCGCGATCGGGACGCTCTTCGCAGCCTGCTCAGGCTTGCCGCAGAGGCGCGCGGTAGGCTCGATCCGTGATCTGGACCGCGGCTCGGGTGCTGGCGATCGTGCTCGCGTTCGGGGTGCTCTCCTTCACTGCGGTGTTCGCCCAGAGCTCGGACGGCACCACGCAGCTGTTGACGGACGGCGTTGTCATTGACGTGGTCGCGATCGCGGTGATCGCCGCTTCGGCTTGGTCCCTGTGGCGCGACCGCGGCGGACCTAGCGGCGCTACGTCTATACGGCTCAGCGCGAAAGCTGTCTGAGCATCTCGTAGAAGTCGGGGAAGGTCTTTGCGACCGCCGACCAGCCCTTGATCGCGACGCCCGGCACCTGCAGTCCGAGAACCGAGAACGCCATCGCGATCCGGTGGTCGCCTGCGGCATCGACGATCCCGTCGTGCAGCGGCAACGGCTCGATGCGGATCGCATCGCGGTACGCCTGCGCGCGGCCGCCGAGCGCTGCGATCCCGGCGGCCACCGCGGCGACGCGGTCGCTCTCCTGCGCACGCGTGTGCGCGATCCCGGTCAGCTCGGTGGGCGTGTCGGCCTGTGTCGCGATCACCGCGAGGGTGGGGAAGGTGTCGGAGCAGTCCATCACGTTGGCGACGATGCCGTGGAGCTGCCCCTCACGCCGCACGGTGACGCTGTCTCCGTTGCGACTGACCTTGCATCCCATGTCCTCGATCAGATCGAAGAAGCGCGCGTCGCCCTGACCGCCTGGCTCGACACGAGCCCTGGCGTTCGTGATGGTGACCCAGCCTCCGAGGATGGCAGCCGCCGCCGCGGGGTACGTCGCGGCTGTGACATCGCCCGGGACCTCGTACGAGCGTCCCTTCAGCTTCTGCGGGGCGATGACGAGCTCGCGCGCTGATCGCCGCTCGACGCGGACGCCGCGCGACGCGAGCGCGGACACCGTGAGATCGACGAACGGCGCTGAAACGAGCGTGCCTGCGATCCGGAGCCGCAAGCCGTCGCGCATGCGCGCGCCTACGAGGAGCAGGGCCGACGCGAACTGGCTCGACTCATTTCCCGGCACCTCCACATCCCCCCCGGCGAGTGGGCCGCGGATCTTGAGGGGCAAGGCTTCGGTATCCACTGTCGCGCCGAGCGTCCTCAGTGCGGTGACAAGCGCCGCGATCGGCCGCGCGCGCAGGCGCGGCGACCCGTCGAGGTGTACCTCGCGCTGCCCAAGCGCCGCGACGGCCGCGCCAAAGCGGGCGACCGTTCCCGCATCTTGCGCATCGACGATCGCGTCCTTCGTTGGCTGCGTGTCGCCGGCTCCCGTGACCGCGATCGTCGCCGCCTCCCAGCGGACCTGGTAGCCCAGCTCGCCCAGCGCGGTGGCCATGGCGCGGACATCGGCCCCGGGATCGAGCGGACCCAGCTCGAGACGAGACCGTCCGTGCGCGATGGCGGACAGGACCAGCTCCCGGTTGGCGATGCTCTTCGAAGCAGGCACGCGGACGCGCTTGTCGACCAGGGCGTGGCGTACGGGGGCGATCGGGTGGAGGTCCTGCACGGGGATGCGAGGATTATGTCGGCAAGCAGGATGTACTCGCCTAAGGAGCGCCTCGGCCAAGCGATCGTCGTGATGGTCGGCGTCGTGTTCGCCCTCACGGTCAGCAGCTTCATCCTGCGTGGCGGACCGACGCAGGTCGGCAACGGGCCGACACCTACCGCAGCGTCCGCCTCGCCGTCCGCCAGGGCACCCGAAGTGAAGTTCACGCAGGACACCTGTTGCACGCAGACCGCGCGGTGGATGCGCGCGTCGTGGGAATCGAGCGAGAAGGCGCAGAAGGTGGCGGTGCTGCTCACGCCCGACCCCGGCTTTCCTTGCGCGTCCACGCTTGACGCTTCGGGCACGAAGGGCGCGCTGAGCTGCGGAGGGCTGCTGCAGCCGTCGACGGACTACGTCGCGGTGCTCACGCTCACTGTCGGCCGTGATGCCTTCCGGTACGAGCAGAAGTTCAAGACCATGGGCAACCGACTCGCAAACGTGAAGTGGTTCACCGAGTTCGAGGATCCGACCGGCGAGCCGCTCGCGTGCGCGGCCGCGAGCATCCGCATCGTGCAGAATTACACGGCCAAGCAGGATCCCATGACCGCGGAGCAGATCCTCGCGGCGGCGAAGCCTTACAACAAGAGCCGCGATCCCGGTCTGGACCCCGTCGCGATAGCGACGATCCAGAAGCGGCTCGATCCGAACAACAACTACCACTACTACCGATTCGCGACGCGTGAGCAGGCGACGAAGTCCGCCGTCTACTGGTTGGTGCGAAGCGCGAAGCCGGTGCACGTCATCTCGCTCGCGGGGCAGCATGATCCGCTGCTTATCGGATTCACGGGCGCGTTCGGCACCTGGTACGACGATCCGGGGAACACGATCACCCAGGTGATCGTGCAGGATCCGCAGCGGGGTGACATGCGGCCCGAGACCGCGAACCGCCGCCCCGACAAGTACCGGACGCCCGGATTCCAGACCGGCCAGCCGTTGGGGCTCGACGAGTGGTACGGCGACGAGTGGTGGCTGCGCTTCACGTATGCCCCCGTCGTGTCCGGCGTGAACATCGACCGCAACGACGGCGCGTATCCCGCGCCGCATTGGGCGGGCCAGTTCGTGGTGCTGGTCGACGACGGCGATGCCGAATGGCCTTCCGATCGCGAAGGCCGGGTGAAGTGGGTCTAGCGCAACGTCCGCCGCTCCTTCTTTTTCATGGCTGGAACGGCTCGAGACACAACCTCGGGGCATGGCTACCCGCGCTCGAGCCTCACTTCCAAGTGCGCATACCCGATCTTCCGGGCTGCGCTGGCGTCCCCCCGCTCGCGTCGCGACACACGGCAGACGCGTATGCGAGCTGGGCGCTTGAGCTGCTCTCGGTACACGGTCACGAGCGGGTGGCGGTCGGCGGGCTCTGCTCGGGGACGGCCATCGCGCTCGCGCTCGCGCGGCTCGCTCCGGAGCGCGTCACGGCATTGCTGCTACACACACCATTCTTGCGACCCGCGCTGATCCGGCCGCTGATCCGAGCCCAGCTCGGGCTTCTCGTGTCACCGGTAGGCGCGCTGTGGGGTCCGATACGAAAGAGCGCGACGCTCTCGATGCTCCATCGCAGGCTGTTCGCCGAGGGAGCCCAGGTCGAGGCCGAGCAGCTCGCGCGCGATCAAGCCGACCTGCTGATGGCCGACGCGCGTGCGGGCCGCGAGCTCGCGCACGATCTGCTTCGGGTCGATCGCACGTCGATGGTTCGCACTTGGCGTGGCCCGCTCGGTGTTCTTCTCGCTGACCACGATGCGTTCGTGGACACGCCGCGCACCGTTGTCGCGCTCGCCGAGGCGGCGCCGCAGACGGTCATCGAGCGATTCCCGGGTGGCCACGGCTGGACGCCGGCGTACCGGGAGCGCCAGCACGCCGCGCTGTCGCGCCTTGCCCCACTGCTACGCGCCTCGATGCCCTGACCGTGGAACGGCAGGTGGAGAAGGCTCTCGCCAAGGCTGACGAGATCGTGCTGATCACGCGCGGACGAAAGACCGGCCGCCCGCACGAGACGACCGTGTGGTGCGCGTATGAAGGCGGCGTGATCTGGCTGCGTACGGATCATGACTCGGACTGGTATCGCAACCTCGAGCGCGACCCGCGTTGCCGGGTCCGCATGGGGAAGACCGAGGTCGTCGCGGTGAGCGAGCCGATCCTCGACGAGGCAGCGGCCCTCCGCCACGTCGTCGAGCTGTTCCGCGCCAAGTACGGCGCGGAGTGGGTCTCGGACTGGTACATCGAGCGCGGGCGCGCGCCGGTGCGGCTGCGTCTCGAAGGCTGACCGGCGGGTCTATCCTCGAATCATGCGCATCGCGCTACGCCTCGTATCGGTCATCGCGATGGCGCTGGGCGTCTCCGGGATGGCGTTCGCCGCGGATGACGCCAACACCGTCATCGTCGGCCAGATCCAAGGCGTCATCAATCCGATCACCGCCCGCTACGTCGACCGTCTGGTGGATGAGGGCGAGGAGCGAGGTGTCGCCGCGGTCGTTCTGGTCATCGATACGCCAGGCGGCCTCATCGATTCGACGTACAAGATTACCGGCCGGATGCTCAACGCCGGCGTTCCGATCCTGACCTACGTCGCCCCATCGGGCGCGCACGCGGCGTCGGCCGGGACGTTCATCACGCTCGCCGGGCATGTCGCCGCGATGGCGCCGTCGACGAACATCGGCGCCGCCCACCCGGTGGACGGGTCCGGCGGCACGATCGAGGGCGATCTCCGCGCCAAGGTCGAGAACGACGCCGTGGCGCAGATCGTCAACATCGCGCGTGCTCGCGGACACAACGAGAAGTGGGCCGAGGACGCGGTGCGCAAGAGCGTCAGCATCGGCGCCGACGAGGCGGTGAGCCTCAAGGTCGTCGACCTCATCGCAAGCGACGTGCGCGACCTCGTTGATCGCGCTGACGGTCGACAGATCACGACGAGTCGCGGCGCCGTCACGCTCGCTACGAAGGGTGCGGCGCTTGAGGACAGCGCACCCAACCCACTGGAAACGCTCCTGCACCTCATCGTCGACCCGCAGGTCGCGGTCCTCCTGTTCACCATCGGCACCTACGGGATCATCTTCGAGCTCTCGAATCCGAGCCTCATCTTCCCGGGCGTCGTTGGCGTGATCGCGATCGTTCTCGCGCTGTTCGCCTTCGGCACTCTGGACGCGAACGCGGCCGGGATCGCATTGATGGTCTTCGCGGTCGCGCTGTTCGTCGCCGAGATCAAGATCGCGAGCCACGGCATTCTCACCGCCGGCGGGATCGCGGCGCTGGTGCTGGGGACGATCATCATCTTCCCGCCGCTGCGGCCGACGTTCCCGGGCGTGCGGGCGACCGTGGATCCGGTCGTGACCGCGGTGATCGTCGCGACGACCGGCGCGTTCTTCTTCGCGATCGCGCGTCTCGCTGTCAGGGCTCGAGGAGTGCCGACGCCGGTGGGTGCGGCGACCCTGCTCGGCGCGACCGGCTTCGCGCGGAGCGACATCAGCGCGACTGGGATCGCGCACGTCGGCGGAGAGGACTGGACCGCCGTGAGCGAGAGCGGACCGATCGCGGAAGGCAGTCTGGTGCGCGTGAAGCGCGTCGACGCCCTGCGGCTTATCGTCGAACCAGCGAAAGAGTTGGCTGAGAAGAGGGGAGCGTCCTGATGGACCTGGGCCTAATCATCGCGGTCTTCCTGGCAGTCGCGGCGATCATGCTCCTGCGCGCGATCGTGCACATCGTGCCGCAGTACCAACGGCTCGTCGTACTGACGTTCGGGCAATACAACCAGGTGTCGGGGATCGCCGGCCCGGGCCTGGTGCTGCTCTTCCCGCCGCCGATCCAGACCTCGCAGACCGTGGACCTTCGCGAGTTCGTCGTCGAGATCCCGCAGCAGACCTGCATCACGAAGGACAACGCTCCGATCACCATCGATTTCCTCATCTATCAGCGCGTCGATCAGGCCGCCGATTCCGTGCTAAAGGTGCAGAACTTCCGCACCGCGGTCCAGGGCATCGCCACGACGACACTGCGCGCCGTGATCGGCGACATCCCGCTGGATGACGTGCTCGCGAAACGTGAGCAGATCAACAGCGTCCTACGCGTCAAGCTCGATGACGTCACCCAGCGCTGGGGTGTCAAAGTCACGACCGTCGAGATCCGAGAGATCACACCGCCGCGCGAGATCCAGGACGCGATGAACCGCCAGATGGCGGCAGAGCGTGGCCGGCGCGCGGCGATCCTCGACGCCGAGGGGAAGAAGCAGGCCGCGATCCTCGTGGCCGAGGGCGACAAGCAGTCGAACATCCTCCAGGCCGAAGGCGCTCGCCAGTCCGCGATCCTGCGGGCCGAGGGCTTCGCGCTCGCGCTCGAGCAGATCAACAGCGTCCTTCGCGTCAAGCTCGACGACGTCACCCAGCGCTGGGGTGTCAAAGTCACGACCGTCGAGATCCGAGAGATCAC
>JANMSU010000403.1:0-7094 GCA_031389835.1 Chloroflexota bacterium | reverse complement strand
CTCAGCGCCGTCGGGCATGGCGGGCATCGGGTAGTTCTCGTTGTAGAGCGTCAGGTAGTAAAAGACGTCCTGGTTGTCGACGAACATGCGGCGGATCCCGTCGCGCACGATGACAGCGGTCTCATAGGCGAAGGCCGGGTCGTATGCGAGGACGTTCGGCACGGCCGACGCGAGCAGCTGGCTGTGCCCGTCTTCGTGCTGCAATCCCTCGCCGTTGAGCGTCGTGCGCCCGGCGGTCGCCCCCAGGAGGAATCCACGCCCGCGCGCGTCGCCGAACGCCCAGATCTGGTCCATCGTCCGCTGGAAGCCGAACATCGAATAGAAGATGTAGAAGGGCAGCATCGCCTCGCCGTGCGTCGCGTAGCTCGTGCCGGCGGCGGTGAAGCTGGCCATCGATCCGGCCTCGGTGATGCCTTCCTCGAGAACCTGTCCGTTCGTCGCCTCGCGATACGGTAGGAGCGTCTCCGCGTCGACGGGCTCATACGTTTGGCCCAGCGACGAGTAGATGCCCACCTCCTTGAAGAGCGGGTCCATGCCGAAGGTGCGCGCCTCGTCGGGGATGATCGGCACCACGCGGGCACCCATACCCTCGTCGCGCAGCAGATTCCGCAGAAGCCGCGTGAACGCCATCGTTGTCGACGCGGCCGCTTTGCCTGATCCCTTAGGGAATTCGGCGAAAGCGGCGTCCGCCGGCGCGGCGAGCGGTTTGCCGCGGACGACGCGCTTCGGCACGAGGCCGCCGAGGGCGCGACGGCGCTCGAGCATGTAGCGAACCTCGGCGCTGTCCATACCCGGGTGGTAGTAAGGCGGATCGTCTTCGAGCTGTTTGTCCGTGATGGGAAGCTCGAGGCGATCGCGGAACACCTTGAGCTCCTCGAACGAAAGCTTCTTCGCCTGATGCGTGATGTTGCGACCCTCGACGTTCGGTCCGAGCGCCCAGCCCTTCACGGTCTGGGCGAGGATGGCCGTCGGCGCTGCCGTGTGGCGCGCGGCCTCGTGGTAGGCGCCGTACACCTTGCGGTAGTCGTGGCCGCCGCGCCGCAGCTTCATGAGGTCGGCGTCCGACAGGTGTTCGACGAGCCTGCGGAGGCGCGGATCGGGTCCGAAGAAATGCTCGCGGATGTACGCGCCATTCGCGATGGTCAGGCGCTGCGACTCGCCGTCGGTCGTCTCGTTCATCTTGTTCACGAGGACGCCGTCGACATCGCGCGCCAGGAGGTCGTCCCACTCGCGTCCCCAGATCACCTTGATCACGTTCCAACCCGAACCGCGGAAGACCGACTCGAGCTCCTGGATGATCTTGCCGTTTCCGCGCACCGGACCATCGAGCCGTTGCAGGTTGCAGTTCACGACGAACGTGAGGTTGTCGAGGCCCTCGCGCGCGGCCAGTTGCAGCGCGCCGAGCGACTCCGGTTCGTCGCATTCGCCGTCGCCGAGGAAACCCCACACCCGCTGTCCGCTCGTATCCCTGATGCCGCGGTTCTGCAGGTAGCGGTTGAAGCGCGCCTGGTAGATCGCGGTGATCGGGCCGAGGCCCATCGACACCGTCGGGAACTCCCAGTAGTCGGGCATGAGCCGTGGGTGCGGATAGGAGGAGAGTCCTTCGCCGGGTTTCGTCTCGCGGCGGAAATGATCGAGCTGGCTTTCTTTCAGGCGTCCTTCGAGGAACGCGCGCGCGTAGATGCCGGGCGATGCGTGCCCCTGATAGAAGACCTGATCGCCGTCGCCCCCGTCGTCCTTTCCGCGGAAGAAGTGGTTGAAGCCGACCTCGTAAAGCGTCGCTGACGACGCGTACGTCGCCAGATGTCCGCCGATGCCGTCGTAATGGTGATTCGCGCGGATGACCATCGCCGCCGCGTTCCAGCGGATGAACTGGCGGATGCGGTGCTCCATCTCCTCGTCGCCGGGAAAGTCCGGCTCCTGCTCCGGGGAGATGGTGTTGATGTATCGCGTCTGCGTGAGTGGGGGAAGACCCACCTGCAGCATGCGCGCGCGCTTGAGGAGCTTGTAAAGGACGAAGCGCGCGCGCTCTGGGCCTGCTTGCTTAACTAGGGCGTCGAGCGACTCGATCCACTCGTCGGTCTCACTCGGGTCGATATCGGGGAGCTGTCGTTTGAACTCGTCAAAGACTTCGTGCATTCGAGATGAAAGTGTACCGGCCGAGGCATGGTGCGTGCTCCACATCGCAACAAAAACAGGAGGTGTTCTTATGTGCCTGAATTGTGCGTGCGGCGAGGTGGAGACCAAGCACAAGCCCACTGACATCACACTCGGCGACCTCAAGGCAGCGGCGAAGGGCCACGACATGGAAGTCGAAGAGGCGGCGGACAACATCCACAACGCCGCGCGTGAGCAGAAGCAGGCGGGCAAGATCAGCTAGAGCGCGACATACTTGCCGCATGCCGGAAGACCCAAAATCACCGCGACGTAGATCGCGCGGCGGACAGCGCCGTTCGGCGCGACCCCAACAGGCACCCGCGCAACCCGAACGCTCGCCCGCGCTGCGCGATCCGCGTCGCGGCCGCGTAGCCGCGCGCGACGCGCGCGCGGACACACGGCCGACGCGGCGCGGTGTCCGGGGGCGTCCGGTCCGGGCCGCAGACGAGATCCGCCCAGGCACCCCCTGCGTGATCCTCCTGGACTGTCGGGAGGGGGAGCCGGACCGCACCGGCCAGGCGGCCAGCTTCGAGGGCTTCTTTGACTTCGAAACGGGCGAGCTTCGGCGTCCCGGGACCGGCATCCCGCGCCTGCGGGTCGCCGAAGAGCGCCTTTGGGGCTTTGAGTGCTGGTGGCGTCTGGATCTGCCCCGCGCCGGCCTCACGGAGTCGGATCGCACAGAACTCGAGGAATCCAAGCGATTACTGCGTGGTTTGATGCGCGACTCCCGACGTTCACAGCGCATCCCGCGCTGACACCAGGGGCGTTCACAGACCCCCGGATACGGGTACTAGTCCTCATCCGGTACGGACGGTTTACCCAGGCCTGACTACCAGTTGTCTGTCTGCGCGCCCACAGTGCCCTGGCGTCGAGCCACAGTGGGGCGGCAAGCAGAGAGCTCTGGGGGGCACATGGCGTTTCTACGGATTCGCTTCTGGCAGAAGGTGCTCGGAGCGCTGCTCTGCGTCGGCATCGTGCCGGTCGCACTCGTGAGCGTCGTCTCGATCCAAACGACCCGTCAGGACCTCACCGCCCTCGGCGTCACCAACATCCAGCAGCGGTCCACATCGACCGCGGGCGCGATCGACGCATATCTCCAGAGCCGACTCGGGGACATCGTGCTCGTTGGCAAGCTTCCCGACATCGTTCGCTTTGGACAGAACCTGAAAGACCCCGGAGCGAAGGCGGCCGCGCGCGTGGCTCTCTCCGCCGCGGCCGCCCGCTCGCCCGAATACGAATCGGTCGCCGTCGTCGACCCTGACGGGACGATCGCTGCGGCCTCGATCCTCACCGACGAGGGCACCAGCATCAAATTCCGCGAGTACTTCCTCACCGCGCTCAAGGGAACGCCGTACATCAGCGACCCGAGCTATTCGGTGATCACGAACAAGCCGGCGCTGTTCTTCTCCGCGCCGGTGGTGGCCGACGACAAGGTCGTCGCGGTCGTCCGCACGCGCGTGAATCTCGCGGCGATCTGGGACGTCGTCGAGGGTGACCTCGGCGCTGTCGGTGCTGGCGCTCACGGCTTTCTCGTGGACGACTACGGCATCCGTCTCGCGGTGTCGGAGACCAAGGGCCACCGCGATGTGGCCGAGTCCCTCATCTACAAGCCCATCGCGGCGATCGACGGCGAGACCGTGAAGAAGCTGGTCGCGGACCGGCGCTTCGGCCTGAAGACGCCCGAGCAGCTCGTCGTCGATCCGCTCCCGACGCTGAAGACCGCCCTTGACAAGCTGCCGCGCGGTGTCACGACGTCCGCGCAGTTCTCGTACGGCGTCGATTCGTTGGAGCAGCGCGGGGTCGTGACGCGTCTCACCGCCAAGCCGTGGGCCTACATCCTCGCCGTGCCGATCGCCACCTACACCAAGTCCGCCGACGACGCGACCTTCAACGCGATGAGCATGGTCATCGTCGGTCTGCTTCTCTCGCTCGTCATTGGCGTGCTCCTGACGCGCTCGCTGGTGCGGCCGCTCCGACGCCTCGTGGGTGAGGCGACGATGGTGTCCACCGGGGACGTCGACCTGCGCTACGCCCGCTTCGACACCCGTTCCGGCGACGACATCACGCGCGAGGTCGCCTCCGCCTTCGATCGGATGCTGAACGCCCTCCGCTTCTACGCGTTGTCGGACGACGCGACCTCGGGCGAAGATTGAACGCGTTTGCGCAGCAGCTGCTCGGCGTGGCCAAGGGCTACCTCGGGCCCGCTACGCAAGCATTTCTCTCGGCCGAATTTCAGGCGCTCGGCGTCAATGCCAACACCATAGGTCCCGCTCAGCTCGAGAATCTCGTCGCGCGCGTGCGCATGAAAGCCGCGCGCGCGATGGGCGAGGAGCGCGCGAACGAGCTGGCGTCGGCGCTCTCGGCCTGCGGCCGGGCAGAGAAGGAGTTGAGCGGCGGGCACCGTCGCGCGAGCGACGGGGCGGCGAGACTCCTCGAGGGCGGCCGTGCCCGTGAGTCAGAGCTCGCCTATCGCCAGCTTGTCGAGAAGCACGGCGACATTGCGGCGTACAGCGGTCTCGCTCGCGCGCAGGCGGCGCAGCGGGACATTGGCGCTGCGCTCTCCACGCTACGCGAGGCTGCCGCGAAGTTCGCGCACGCGGGCGATCGCGCGTCGGCGGTGGCGCTGCTTCTTGACGCGGTCGCGATCGCTCCGTCGGATCTTGCGGCACATCGCCGGCTCGCCGCCGCGCTCGCCAATCAGGGCGATCTCCCGAGCGCGGTCCGTGAGTACGCGCGGTACGTGGACATGGCGCTCGCGCAGAACGACACGCGGCGCGCGTGGCTCGAGCTTGCATACGGTCGCGAGACGCTCGGCGACCTACCGGGACTGCGTGCCATCGTGGACCGCGTCGCGGCCGCGACCGGTGGATCCGCCGGACCGGCGCCGCGCACTGGCGAGGTGCCCGCGATCATCGCGCGCTCGGAGCTCGCCCCGCGAGCTGTCGCGCCCAAGCCCGAGGCTCCGGTACTGCGCCAGATCGCCGCGGCTCCGACGACGAAGAGCGGGCCGCTCGCTGAGAGGCTGCACGCACCTGACGCGAAAACCCGGCCATCTGCTTCGCAGACGACCGTGGTGCTCAACGGCGCGAGCACGGTGACCCACGCGGAGCAGGCGGATCTCGGCGGTCCCGTCGATCTGCTCGCGCGCACCGGCCTGTCGCGCAACGGCCACAAGCCCGAACCCGTCGCCGCGCCCGCACCACGTCCCGCGCGGGTGCCGCGCCCGCCGGTCGACCGGGAAGCGGAGCTCAAGACCCTGGTCCCGACGGGCAACGACCTGGAAGCCGCGAAGACCGCGGCGACCAGAGCGGCTCTTCTCATCGCGATGCGCGACAAGCGCGCGAACGACGCGACACTCGATGCCGCGCGTCGTCTTCTGACGCATGGCAAGCTGCAGTCAGCTTCGGATCTGCTCCTTGACTTCATTGCGCGCGGCTTCACCGACCGCGACGCGCAGCGACTGCTCATCGAGATCGATTGCGCGATCGGCCGTCGTGACACCGCGAAGGAAAAGTGTCAGCTGCTCTCCCACGCCTATCGCCTCGACGGCCGCATCGATGTCGCCGAGGACGTGGAGCGGATCGCCCGGATCATCTAGCGGGCTGCGGCTACGCCGTGGCGAACGGCCTCGTTGGCCCGCGACCGAAGGCTCGTAGGACGAATGCGAGCACCAGGCCCGCGACGAATCCACCGATGTGCGCCCAGTACGCCACGCCGCCGGCAGTCTCGTCGGTCACCGCGATCGAGCCGAAGCCCGATATGAACTGCAGGAGCGCCCAGAGGCCGATCATCATCAGCGCCGGGACCTCGGTCACGAAGCGGAAGGCCACGAGGACGCGCACCTTGTTCTGCGGGAAATAGACCAGGTAGCCCGCGAGGACGCCGCTGATCGCGCCCGATGCGCCGAGCGTCGGGATGATCGAGTCCGGGTTGATCGCGATCTGTGCGAACGAGGCGATGACACCACAGATGAGGTAGAAGGCGAGGTACATGATGGAGCCGAGACGCTTCTCGACGTTGTCACCGAAGATGAAGAGGAACAGCATGTTGCCGCCGAGGTGCGCCCAGCCGCCGTGCATGAACATCGACGAGAACAGCGTCAGCCAGATCGGCTCGGGTCCATCGGCATGCTCGAGAACGGCGGTCGTTCCGTCGGGAAGCGGGATCGAGCTCGGACCGATCAGGTCTTTGCCCGTGGTGATCTCGAGCGGAATCGCGCTGTACGCCATCGTGAATGCGTCGCTCGGGAGCTGAAGAAAGACGAACACGAGGATGTTGATCGCGATGATCGCGATGTTGACGATCGGCAGGCCGGCCTGCTCGTCCCCCTGGTCGCCGATGGGAAGCATGCGGCGGGAGTATGCACGTCGCCTGCCCCAGCCGCGTTTGCCCGTAAACTTGCGTCACCCGACCGCCGCTGAGGCATAGCGCTGCGCGTCGGCCAGGGCGACGTAGCCAAGTGGTAAGGCAGAGGTCTGCAAAACCTTCATCGCGGGTTCGATTCCCGCCGTCGCCTCCGAGCCTTGCGCTCGCGGCTGCTTAGCTAAGCCGTAACAACGACTTTGGCTCGAGCCTGACCAGTGCCGATGTAGCGCACCGCCTCGCGAGCCTCGGTGAGTGGATACGTTCGTTCGACCACGGGACGCAGCTTGCCCGACTCGATGAGATCCCTCAGGTACACGAGGTCGTCGGGGGTGCTCTGCGCCACGAAGAACGTCACGCGCTGGCGCAACACCCGTTTGCGCACCATCAGATTGATGATCCGCGCGAAGATCCCGACAAAACCGCCGCTCTTCGCCGCGCCGACCTGCACGAAGGTGCCGTGCGGCACGAGCACGCGCCGCAGATCGGAAAGCGAACGCGTCGCGGCGATGTCGAGCACCGCGTCATAGCGCTCGGGGCGACGTGTGAAGTCCTCTTTCGTGTAGTCGATGACC
>JANMSU010000373.1:0-1966 GCA_031389835.1 Chloroflexota bacterium | reverse complement strand
TGTGTATCAACCCTGTCGCTTTGGGGGCCTGGGTGTTCTATCGGTGGGCCGACCCACATCTGCGGGTAACTCGCTTAACCCCGCGAGGCTCTCGCGGCCCCTTTTGTGGTGGGGTGCCCGACGTCAGGGCGGCCCCATAGCGCATGACAGAATCCGGCGTGAAGGAAGAGTGCAATGACCGCGGCGGCACGATCGTCTGCAGATCGGCAGATCCTGTGTCCGCTCCTCATCGGCCGCGACGCCGAAATGGGTCAACTGAGCGGGCTATTACACGAGATTCGTGGCGGACACGGCCGCACAGCGCTTGTGTCCGGCGAGGCCGGTGTGGGCAAGAGCGCGGCGATCCGTGACTTCCTTCAGAAGGCACGCGGGCTTGGCATTCGCGCGTTCACCGGCGAGTGCACGGAGATCGACGCGCGTCGCCCGTTCGGTCCTTTCATGGACATCGCCCGCGCCGCGAACCGCCTCTCGTCGCTCCCGGTCGCTCCGCCCGACGCGGCATTGGCCGGGGCCGACCGCTACCGGCTCCACTCGTTCTTCACCGGTCTTCTGGCCGACCTATCGGGCGAACGCCCGATGATCATCGTGATCGAAGACCTGCACTGGGCGGATGAGGCTTCGCTGGAGCTCTTCCCGCATCTGGCCCGCAAGCTTCGAGGGGCGCCGCTGCTGCTCGTCGGCACCTACCGCAGTGACGAGCTTCACCGGCGTCATCCGCTCCGCCCGGTGCTCTCGGAGCTGGGCCGCAGCCGTCTGGCCGTGGACATCGCGCTGCGCCGGCTGACCGAGGAGGAGGTGGCCGACTTCCTTCGCGAAGCGATGCGCCTTGACCGAGCGCCGACGCCGGAGTTTCGCCGTGCGATCTTCGAGACCTGTGAGGGCAACCCACTCTTCATGGAGGAGGTGCTGCGCGCGCTGGCCGAGCGGGGCGATGTCGAGTACCGCGACGGGCAATGGCGGCGGACCAAGGACGTCGCGGACATCGCGATCCCCGACACCTTGCGGGATGCGGTCCTCGAACGCTTCGCGGCGTTGCCGGCGGAGACCCAGAGCGTCCTTCGGTATGCCGCGGTCATCGGACAGGACTTCGACTTCGATCTCTTGCTCCGCGTGACCGGCTCCGAAGATGCGGACCTCGTTAGCGCTTTGCGAGCGTCGATCGACGCGCAGCTCATCGTCGAGAAGGCTGAGGGAGAGCGGATCGAGAGCTATTCGTTCCGTCACGCGCTCACGCGCGAGAGCGTCTTGCTCGACCTCCTCAAGCGCGAGCGGCGGAACGTGCACGCCATCGTCGGCGAGGCGATCGAGTCGCGCACCGGGACGAAAGTCACGACACATGCCGAGGCGCTCGCGTACCACTTCGATGAGGCGGGCGATCACGAACGTGCCTTCCGTTATCACGATCTCGCCGCGCGGGAGTCGTACCGTCTCTTCGCCTACGCGCGCGCGGCCCGGCACCTCGAGCGCGCCCTCGTGCTGGCGGGAGACGATGAACCGGCCCTAGGAAACCTTCAGCTGCGCCTCGCCGACGCCGCCAACCTCGCCGCGATGACGCGCCGCGCGCTCCGCGCGGCCGACGCGGCCCTGAAGTGGTTCAAGGAGGCGAACGATGTCCGAGGCGCGGGCCTCGCGCTGACCCAGCTGGCCAAACTTCGGTGGTTCTTCGGCGAAACGCGCGCTGCCAGAGATGCGGCCGAGGAAGCGGTGCGGTTGCTCAGGCCACTCGGAACCGGTCACGAGCTCGCCGGCGCGTACGCGCAGGTCGCGAGGCTTGCCTACCTGGACTTCGACGCCTCCACGGCGACTGAGTGGGGACAGCTCGCCGTTGACATGGCGCGGGAACAAGGAGCGCTCAGCATCGAGGCGGACTCTCTCGTCACCCTCGGCTCCGCCGATGGACAGCTGGGTCATATCCGGGGCGTCGCGCGACTGCGCGAGGGCATCGACCTGGCGTCGGCGCATGACC
>JANMSU010000368.1:0-5527 GCA_031389835.1 Chloroflexota bacterium | reverse complement strand
GGCGTTCGGTGGGGGATTCACGTGGGGCGCGTCGGTGCTCGAGTGGTTCGGGCCACACGACGGTGTGCGTCCACCGAGTCCGCTCGCGCGTGCGCGCGACGCGCTCGAAGAAGTCGTGGAGCGCGTGCGGCCCTCGTAGCGTTTCGTCACCGCGTCGCTGCACTCGACGTACGCTCTCCGTCTCATGGGTAATGACAGCGTCGCGGCGTTCTACGAGGGCTGGCGCAAGCACAATGGGCGTCTCGTCGATGCCATCCGCTCGCTGTCGGATGAGCAGCTGAAGCTGCGGGCAGCTGCCGACAAGTGGCCGATCTGGGCGATCGCGGCCCATACTGCCGGCGCCCGCGTCTATTGGCTGTGCGGCGTGTTCAAGGAAAGCGGCGCGGAGAGCACGCCATTCACTGATCCGGCGAGCGGCTACGGCTGGGAAGACGATGAGAACACGCCGCGAGGATCACGCGAGCTCGTCACCGCGCTCGAGTCGTCCTGGGCGATCGTCGAGCGATGCCTCGACAGCTGGACGACATCGATGCTTGGCGAGGAGTACACGCGCGAGATCGCTGGAAAGACCCAGCGTCACACACGGCAGTCGGTGCTCGTGCGAATGATCACGCACGATGCCTATCACTCGGGCGAGATCTCGCAGATCCTGGGCGTGCACGGCCTGCCCGAGATCGATCTCTGGAGGGCGTCGCCCTAGCCCGCCGTTTCCTCAGCCACTTCTCGCTGCGCGGGCTGCGCTACCTGCGGCTCGCGCCGGTCTCAGCGGTGTCGCGGATCGGATTCGCCCCTTGACAGAGTGGGTCAGTGGTGGAGAATGCCCACTGCGTGGTGAGTAGTGGGGAAGGGTGGGGCATCCTCCCCCAGGACGAGAAGGGTAATTGGAAGGTTTCTTCGCGGGCGAATTCGCCCATTCACTCGACGACAAGGGCCGTCTCGCCATCCCGGCGAAGTTCCGCCTGCGCTTCAAAGAGGGAGCGGTCGTGACGCGTTGGGTGAGCGGTGGGGAATGCCTCGCGGTCTTCCCGGAGTCCGAATGGGTCGCCCTGAACACCGACATCACCAAGCGTCCGCGCACCGATCCGAAGGCGACGCGCTTCCGGCACTTCATCCTGGCAGGAGCACATGAAGCGGACCCGGACGCGCAAGGGCGCCTCACCATTCCGGCGCACCTCCGCGAGTTCGCGGGGCTCAAGATCGACGCCGTCGTCATCGGCAACTCCGATCACCTCGAGATCTGGGAGCCGGGACGCTGGCGGAGCAACCTCGCGACCGTCCAAAGCGAGATCGCGGACGATCTCGCGGACCTCGGGATATAGCCGTGACATGGTCTCAGAGGGCGGGACATCAGCCCATGGCCGTGGTCACGACCCGGTTCTCCTGGCCGAAGTACTCGCCCAGCTTGATCCCCGCGAAGGTGGCCGCTTTCTCGATGGCACGGTCGGAGCGGGTGGCCATGCAGAGGCCATCCTCGAACGGACCGGCCCGAGCGGGCGACTCATCGGTCTCGATGTCGACCCCGCGGCTCTCGCGGAGGCGCGCCGCGTTCTCGGACGCTTCGGCGACCGCGCCGTCCTCGTCCGCTCCAACTTCGCGCTTCTCGACGTCGTGGCCCGCGAGCAGGGTCTCGCGCCACTCGACGGGATCGTCCTTGATCTCGGTCTCTCCTCGCTCCAGCTCGCCGACGAGCGGCGAGGCTTCAGCTTTCGCGCAGAAGGCCCGCTGGACATGCGCGCCGACCCAGACCTCAGCGTCACGGCGGCAGACATCGTGAACAGCTGGGACGAGCGCGAGCTGCGCCGCACCTTCGGCGAGCTCGGCGGGGAGACCGAGGCGGGTCGCGTCGCTGCTGCGATCGCCCGACGCCGCACATCGGAGCCGTTCCTTTCGGCAGACGATCTCGGCCGCTTCGTCGCGGGCGTGAAGACGCAGCGTCGGCGCGGCATCGATCCGGCGACGCGGGTCTTCCAAGCGCTGCGCATCGCGGTCAACCATGAGCTCGAGAATCTTCAGCAGGGCCTCGAGGCCGCCATGCGGGCGCTGCGCCCAGGCGGTCGGCTCGCGGTCATCTCCTTCCACTCGCTCGAGGACCGGATCACGAAGCAGTTCTTCGTCCGGGAGTCGCGCGACTGCATTTGTCCTCCCCACCTCCCCACCTGCGTCTGCGGGCATCGCGCGGGCTTGCGTGTCGTTACCCGGCGTCCGCTTCGTGCGGACTCGGCGGAGGTCGCACGCAACCCGCGCGCCCGCAGCGCAGTCCTTCGTATCTCGGAGAAGATCTCCTGATCGCCGCGCAAGCGGTCAGGGCGGCGCCGATGCGCCGCCCCTTTCAGGCACGCCCACGCGGCGGGCACGCCGTCCCGCGGCACCGAACGGGCGCTGGCACCACCTGGGAAGTTCGCACATTCGTCGTCGTGTCGGCGGCGATCTGCGCGGTGTTCCTTCTCGTCGTCCTTTACCTCTCGCAGGCGACCACGGTCGCGACGACCGGCTACGAGACGCAGCGCCTCGAGCGCGTGCGCGACGAGCTGCGCCGGCAGAACGCCCTCCTCGAGGTGGAGAGCGCGCGACTGGATTCCCCCGCGCGCATCGAGGCCGAGGCCAAGCGTCTCGGGCTGGTACGCGCCGCAAGCGTTCCCGTAGTCCAAGCGGAGCCGATCGCCGCCAAGCGTTGACGTCGCGGGAGGCGCTGCTGGGGAGCGAGCGCCTCATCACGGAGGAAGAGTGACGGAAGGGATCTCGCCGACGCGTCTGCGTGTCCTGTTCGCGCTCTTCGCCACCGCGACGCTGCTCTTGTCCCTGCGCGTCGGCTACTGGCAAACGATCGGCCGTGCGGCGCTCCTCGAAGGCGCAACGAATCAGCTGCACAGCGACCTCGTCGTCGAGGCACAGCGCGGTGTGATCCGTGACCGGAACGGTCGGGTCCTCGCGACGACGGTCGACCTACGCTCGCTCTACGCGATCCCGAAGCGCATCCCCGACCACGCCGCGGCGGCTGCGAAGCTCGCGCCGATCCTGGCTACCCCGGCGGCGACGATACGGGCAGCGCTGGGCTCCGGCGCCGAGTGGCTCTATCTGAAGCGACGTCTGCCCGAGCCGGCCTCGCGTGCCGTCGAAGCGCTCGCGATCCCCGGCCTCGGCTTCGAGCCCGAGCCAAAGCGCATGTACCCGAACGACGCGCTCGCCGCGCAGGTGCTCGGGTTCGTCAACGACGATGGCTTCGGCCAGTACGGCATCGAGGGCGCGTACGACAAGATCCTGCGCGGTGTACCCGGTCGCCTCACCGTCGAGCGGGACCCGAAGGACCGCGAGCTCGCCGTCGGGCTGCGGACCGCGGTACCGCCAAGGAACGGCGCGGATCTCGTGCTCACGATCGACGTTGAGGTGCAGACGGCGGCCGAGCGCGTGCTCCGTCGCGCGATCGAGCGCGAGAGGGCTCCGAGCGGATCGATCATCGTCCTGGATCCACGCGACGGCGCGATCCTCGCGCTCGCGTCATGGCCGACGTTCGATCCCGCGCGCGTGGGCGTCGCCGATCCGGAGGCGCTTCGCAACCGCGCCGTGTCGTGGACCTTCGAGCCGGGCTCGACGATGAAGGCGGTCACGATCGCGGCGGGCATCGACAGGCACGTGGTGACGCCCTCGACGACGTACGACGACAGGGGATGCACCGTCATCGGGGGACGGCGACTCTGCAACGCGCAGGGAAAGTCCTATGGCACGACGACCGTCACGCAGATCCTCGAGCGCTCGGCGAACGCCGGGGCGGTCTTCGTCGCGTCGAAGCTCGGACAGGACCCCCTCTACCAGTACCTCCGCGCGTTCGGATTCGGGACCGCGACCGGGATCGATCTCGCGGCTGAAGCCGCGGGATCCGTACGTCCACTTGCGCAGTGGTACCCGGTCGATGTCGGCACGGTCGCGTACGGTCAGGGGATCGCGGTGACGCCACTACAGCTCGCGATGGCGTACGGAGCGATCGCGAACGGCGGCACGCTGTACCGGCCGTACGTGGTGGCGGCGACGCGCGATGCGGATGGGGAGCACCGCACCGCGCCCGTCGCCGTCCGCAGTCCGATCAAACCCGACACCGCCGACACGCTGCGATCGATGCTCGTGTCGACCGTCGATCGCGGCATCTCACAAGGCGCGCGCTTGGCCGGTTATTCGGTTGCCGGGAAGACGGGCACCGCGCAGATCCCCAGCGAAGACGGCCGCTACGTCGACGATGCGTATATTTCATCGTTCGCGGGATTCGCGCCGGCCAGCGATCCGCGCTTCGTCGCGGTCGTCGTGATCGAGCGGCCACAGACGAAGCTCCTCGGAACGGTCACGGCCATGAGCGCGTTCCATGACCTCGCTGTCGACGTGCTGCGGAACGCGCGCGTGCAACCGGACCGGCCCTGATCGGTCGGTACCATTCGCTGGTGTTCACGCTCGACCAATTGCTGGCAGCGACGAGTGGCCACGTCATACAAGGGACCCCACGTGGGGACGAGCGATTCAGCGGCGGCGCGTTCGATTCGCGGATCGTGCGGCCGGGTGAGGTCTTCTTCGCGCTGCACGACCAGCGGGACGGGCACGTGTTCGTCGCCGACGCATTCGCGCGCGGCGCGCGCGCCGCGGTCGTCGAGCGCGCCGTCCCCGCGCCCGACGACGCGTTGCTCATCGAGGTCTCCCAGTCGCTGCATGCGCTCCGGCGTCTCGCGGAGTCGCTTCGCGATGCTCATCCGATCCCCGCTGTCGGGATCACCGGGAATGTTGGGAAGACGACGACGAAGGAGGCCACCGCTGCGGCCCTCGGCGCGCGCTTCCGGGTCCTGCGCACCGCCGCGTCGTTCAACAACGAGATCGGCGTGCCGCTCACCTTCCTGCGCATCGAACCCACACACGAGGTCGCGGTGATCGAGCTCGGCTTCTACGTGCCCGGCGAGATCGCGGATCTCTGCCGCCTCGTGCGTCCGCGTATCGGGATCATCACCGCGATTCCGGCCATCCCCGTGCACTTCGCGCGGACCCCGAACGTCGCCGCGATCGCCGCTGGTCAGGCCGAGCTCATCGAATCGCTGCCCGACGACGGCGTGGCGCTGCTCAACGCCGACAGTCCGCGCGTCCGAGCGCTGGCGCCACGCACGCGTGCGCGCGTGGTCCTCTTCGGCGAGAGCGAGGACGCGAAGCTCCGCGCTGTGGATGTCCACGCTGAAGGTCTCGCGGGGCTGCGCTTCACTGCGGTGTACGAGGGAGAGCGTGTCGCGGTGGAACTCCCGATCCCGGGGCGCCAGCTCGTGCCCGCGGCGCTCGCGGCTCTGGGGGCGGCGCGTTTGCTCGGCGTGCCGCTCGCGGAGGCCGCCGTGGCGCTGGGAACGCTCGAGCAGCCGGCGCATCGGATGGAGATCCGCCGGGGCGCGAGCGTCACCGTCATCGACGACAGCTACAACGCGAGTCCGGCCGCGGTGGCCGCCGCGCTTGCCGTGCTCCGCGGCGTCAAAGGTCGTCGAATCGCGGTGCTCGGCGACATGCTCGAGCT
>JANMSU010000364.1:0-1521 GCA_031389835.1 Chloroflexota bacterium | reverse complement strand
CGAGCGCATTCGTCGAGTTCGGTCCGGGCAACGTTCTCACCGGGCTCGCGAAGCGCATCGTTCCCGAAGCGCGCACCGCGAACGTGTCTGACGCTAAGACACTGGAGGAGGCGCTCAGTGTCCTTCGATAAGATCCTCATCGCCAATCGCGGCGAGATCGCGCTAAGGGTCATCCGCGCGTGCCGCGAGCTGGGGATCCAGACCGTGGTCGTGTACAGCGAAGCGGACGCGCACAGCCTCCCCGTGCACCTCGCCGACGAAGCGATCTGCATCGGGCCCGCGTCGGCGCGCGAGAGCTATCT
This sequence comes from Chloroflexota bacterium, assembly GCA_031389835.1. Classification (GTDB taxonomy): domain Bacteria; phylum Chloroflexota; class Limnocylindria; order P2-11E; family P2-11E; genus CF-39. The sequence continues at coordinate 1,219 of JANMSU010000364.1, read as the reverse complement.
CAACATCCCGGCGATCATGTCGGCCGCTCTCATCAGTGGAGCGCAGGCGATCCATCCCGGTTACGGCTTCCTCGCGGAGAACGCCGACTTCGCCGAGGTTTGCAAGGAACATGGCCTGGTCTTCATCGGTCCGCCGCCCGAGGTCCTCCGGCAATTCCACGACAAGGTCGCCACGCGCGTCGCGATGAGGAAGCTCGGCCTGCCGGTGATCCCGGGCTCGGATGGCCCGGTGAAGGGCATGGCCGAGGCGCTGCGCATCGCGGAGGCGATCGGCTATCCGATCATGCTCAAGGCGCGTTCCGGCGGCGGTGGCCGTGGCATGCGTAAGGTGACCGCGCCTCAGGAGCTGCAAAAGCTATGGGATCAGGCGAGCACCGAGGCGAAAGCCTCGTTCGGTGACCCGGGTCTCTACGTCGAGCGGTGCCTCGAGGGCGTGCGGCACGTCGAGGCGCAGATCGCCGTCGACGAATACGGCAGTGGCATCTGCCTTGGCGAGCGTGAGTGCTCGATCCAGCGACGCAACCAGAAGATGATCGAAGAGGCGCCGTCGGCGTCGATCAGTGAGGAGCTTCGGCAGGAGATCGCGCGCCGCGCGGTGGACGCCGCCGTTCGCTGCGGATATCGCAACGTCGGAACGTTCGAGTTCCTCGTGGATGCGCGCGGCGAGTTCTATTTCATCGAGGTGAACTCACGCATCCAGGTCGAGCACACGGTGACCGAGATGACCACGGGCATCGACCTCGTGAAGGAGCAGATCGCGCTCGCGTCAGGACAGCCGCTCTCATTCAGTGAGGAGCAGATCTGGGTGAGCGGGCACGCCATCGAGTGCCGCATCAACGCCGAGGACAGTGAGCAGAACTTCGCGCCGTCGACCGGTGTCCTCACGACCTGGCTTCAGCCCGGCGGGCCGGGGATCCGCATCGACACGCACTGCTTCCAGGGCTATGAAGTGCCGCCGTACTACGACTCGCTGCTGGCGAAGGTGATCGCGTGGGGTCGCGACCGCGCTGAGGCCGTCACGAGGATGCAACGCGCCCTCGATGAGTTCACGATCGTCGGAGTGACGACGAACATCCCGGCGCACAAGAAGATCCTCGCCAGCGAGCTGTTCCGCGCGGGTCAGGTCACGACGCACCTCATCGACTCCGTGGTGGTCGACGCTCTCAGCGCCTGATCGCGTTAGCCGTACGCGAACTTCCGGACCGATTCCAGTAGACGC
>JANMSU010000326.1:0-10022 GCA_031389835.1 Chloroflexota bacterium | reverse complement strand
GACCTGGTACGAGCCGCTCCACAACGAACCTGACATCGCGCTTGCCGTGCGCTGGGTCCTCGGTGACGCGCGCGTGTTCCTCAACACCGTCGGCGACGTGGGGTTGCTGCCGAAGGTGTTCGATGCGGCGTCGCTTGGCGGATCGCGTCCGACCGACGACGAAATGGAGGCGCTGCTGCGCCGCCGGGGCATGACTCCGCTCTTCGCCGCCTGATCTCAGCGCACACTTTCGTCACATGGACGGGAGGCCGATCAGATGACGGCCGCGCCAGATCTTGTTCGCGCGCTGTTTGTGGCGGTGCTGCTGGCGGGCTGCGCCCCGAGCGAGATCCCAGCGCCGCCGCGGACTGCGACGGCGCCTGCGGGTCCGTCGAGCGACAAGGAGGCCAGCTTGAACACACAGCTGATCGATGCGGCATGGAAGGGCGACGTGATCACCGCCACTGGTCTCATCCGAGCCGGCGCGGATGTCAACTACAAGGACTCGACAACGCAGAGCGCCTACCTCATCGCCACGAGTGAGGGCTACCGCGATCTGCTGGAGCTCACGCTGCGAAGTGGCGCGAACGTGAACGACAAGGACTCGTTCAACGGCACGGGCCTGATCCGCGCCGCCGACCGGGGTCACGCCGATATCGCCGGGCGGCTCGTCCAGGCCGGCATCGACCTCGATCACGTCAACCGGCTCGGCTGGACCGCGCTGCACGAGGCGATCATCCTTGGCGACGGGAGCGAGCGGTACGTCGACACCGTGCGGGTGCTCGTCGCCGCCGGCGTCAACGTGACCATTCGGTCACAGCGCGACGGGATCACTCCGTTGCAGCACGCGGAGTCCCGCAGGTACGACGAGATCGCCCGCATCATCCGGGCAGCGATAAACGACGAACGTCCGCGCGACCCGGACGCAGCACTTCTGAGCGCAGCCGCAGGCGGTGACGCCGCTCGGGTCGCTCTCGCGCTGCGCGCCGGCGCGAAGATCGAAGCGCGCGACGCCAGCCGTCGCACGGCTCTGCTGCGGGCGGTCACCCTCGACTCTCTCGCGGCGGCAAAGGTACTGACGTACCTCGGCGCGAGCGCCGACGCGCTCGATGACCAGCACGACACGCCCTGGCTGGTCACGGGCGTCACGGGCAGTGTGCCGATGGCCGAGCTGCTTCTTACCCTCGACCCTGATCTGGGGATCCTGAACCGCTTCGGCGGTACGTCGATCATTCCTGCCAGCGAGCGCGGTCACGTGGACTACGTGCGCCGAGTCGCGAAGACCAGCATCGACATCGACCACGTCAACAACCTCGGGTGGACCGCCATGCTCGAGGCGGTGATCCTGGGTACTGGCGGACCAGCTCACGAGGAGATCGTTCGGATCCTGCTCGACGCGGGTGCGGATCCGAACGTCGCCGACAGGAACCGCGTGACACCGCTGCAGCATGCGAGGTCGCGTGGTTACGCTGGGATCGTGGCGATCCTGGAGCGCGCTGGCGCCCGCTGACTCAGGTGGCGTCCACCAGCCGCAGGACCTGATCGAGGCCACGTGGGCGGTTCACCGCGCCGTCAGGTGGCAAGAGGTGGAATCGCAGCCCGGCCCCGAGCGCGCCGGCGTCCGCGACCGGATGGTCGCCGACCATGAGGGTCTCCGCGGGCTTCGTGCCGAGTGCTTCGCAGGCGCGCAGGAAGATCGCCGGGTCGGGCTTCTCGACGCCGACCTCGAACGAGTGCGTGAACGCGTCCACAAGATCGGCAAGGCGGTGCGCTGCGAAGATCGGCCGCAGGTCCTGCGGCACGTTGCTGACGATGCCGATCTTGATCCCGCGCGCGCGGAGCGCGCGCAGCGTCGGCGCGGTATCCGGGTAGGGGATCCATGCGCGCGGATCCATCACCCGCTCGTAAAGCGTCGGCGCGATACCGGGAACCGCGGCGTTGGCCCGTTCGAAGAGCCCGGACCAGATCTCGCGGTGCGCGGCCGCGGACAGGTCGCGCCCTTTCGCGAGCTCCCCCGGCGTCTTTCCCACCTCCCAGAGCTCGTCCCATAGGGCGCGGGCCTGCGCAAGGTCGATCGGGACACCGCGCTCTTTCGCCGCCGTCACGATGACCGCGGCCGCATCCGGCGGTGAGAAAAGCGTGTCGCCCCAATCGAACAGCACACCGTGGATCCTCGTCACTTGCGCGATTCTGACGGAGCGGCGCGTTCCATCGCAGAATGCACGCCGTGCGGGTCGCCATCCTCGGGGTCGGACGCCTCGGCGCATTCCACGCCAAAGTCCTGAGCGAGACGAAGGACGTGGATGAGCTGCGCGTGTACGACGCGGACGAGGCTCGCGCGAAGGAGGTCGCCGGCTCGCTGAAGGCGAAAGCGGTGGCGAGCGTCGACGAGGCCCTGAAAGGTGTCGATACGGCCGTCATAGTCACGCCGACCGACACGCACGCGCCGCTCATCAAGAAGTGTCTCGACGCGCGCATCGCGACGTTCTGTGAGAAGCCGATCGCCATCGGCATCCCCGAGACGCGCGATATCGTCGCGCACGTCGAGCGCGCGAAGGGCCGGCTGCAGATCGGCTTCCAGCGCCGTTTCGACGCGGGATATCTCCGGGCGCGCGAAGACATCCGCGGCGGCAAGATCGGCGACGTCTTCTCGTTCCTGATGGTGAGCTGCGACCGCCTCCCGCCCCCGGACGCGTACGTCACGACGTCGGGCGGTCAGTTCAAGGATCAGCTCATCCACGACTTCGACATCACCCGCTGGCTCTTCGGTCAGGAAGCGGTCGAGGTCACCGCGACCGGCTCGACGCTCGGCTTTCCGCAGTACGAGGCGATGCGCGACGTGGGCACGTCGGCCGTGCTCCTTCGTCTCTCCGGCGGATCGCTCGGGCTGATCACCGGGATGCGGCACAACGAAGCCGGATACGACATCCACGTGGAGGTCCACGGCGCGAAGGACACGGTCGCGATCGGCATCGACCCGCGCACGCCCTGGCGCTCGGTCGAAGCTGATGCGCCCCCGCTCGCCGGGCCGCCATATCCGTCGTTCTTCGTCCGCTTCGATGGCGCGTACCGGGCGGAGCTCGGACACTTTCTGCGCTTCGCGCGTGGCGAGGCCGAGAACGCCTGCACCGCGGCCGATGCGCTCGAGGCGCTTCGCATCGCGGAGGCGGCCAGCCGCTCCTACGGCGAGAAGCGGACCGTGAAGCTGACGGAGATCGCGTAGGTGGCCCTCCGCGTCACGTTCATCGGCAGCGGCAACGCGTTCGCGGACGGGGGTCGCTCGCATGCCTGCATCCACGTCAGCGCACCCGGCGTCTCGCTCCTGCTCGACTGCGGCGGCTCCTCGCTACCTGCGATCAAGCGTGAGATCGATCCCGAGGCCATCGACGCCATCGCCATCAGCCACCTTCACGGCGACCACTTCGGAGGGATTCCGTATCTGGTGGTCGAGCAGCACTTCGCCGGGCGCACCGCGCCGCTCGCGGTCGGCGGGCCGCGCGGGCTGCCCGAGCGGCTGCGCGGAGCAGAGTCGGCTCTCTATCCCGACTTCTTCCGTAAGACGAAGATCCGCTTCGCGATCCGTGAGACCGTGCTCGGCGCGGACGAGGCGGAGCTCGGTGGCGCGCTTGTGAGCGCGCTGCCGGTGAAGCACGTGCCCGAGGCCGAGCCGCACGGTCTGCGGGTGCGCGTCGGTGACAAGCTCATCGCGTATTCCGGGGATGCGACGTGGAGCGACGAGCTCGCGCGCGTCGCGAAAGGCGCGGACCTCTTCATCTGCGACGCGTCGTTCTTCGACACGGACGATCCATCGCACATCTCGTATCGCACGCTGATGGCACAGCGCGACAGGCTCGACTGCAAGCGCATCGTGCTCACGCACCTTGGCGCGGAGACGCTCGCACGGATCGGCGAGCTAGATCTCGAGCACGCCGTCGATGGGACCGGGCTCGTCGTCTAGCGCCTCCGCGCCGGCGTCTAGCCTTCCGGCGCCTCCGCGAACGTCGCGAGGTCCCTGCGTCCGCGCGCGCGACCGTAGATGCGGACCGCGAACGGCAGCACCAGGAACAGGACGGCGACGGCGAGGATCGCCGCAGTGCCCGGGCGCGTGAGCAGCGTGAGGAAATTCCCGTCGGTCATGATCATCCCGCGACGAAGGTTGTTATCGATCAAAGGACCAAGGACGATCCCAAGGATCACCGGCGCCAGTGGAAACTCGTACCGCTTCATGAGGAAGCCCATGACCCCGAGTACGAACACCACCACGAGATCGAACGCGTTCCGGTTCAGCGAGTACACGCCGACAGCGGAGATCACTGTGATCCCGGCGAAGAGCAGCGGCTTTGGGATGTCGAGGAGCTTCACCCAGATCCCGACGAGCGGCAGGCTCAGCACCAGCAGCATGACGTTCGCGATGTAGAGGCTCGCGATGAGACCCCACACGAGGTCCGGGCGCGTGCTGAAGAGCAGCGGGCCAGGCTGGAGGCCGTAGATCTGGAACGCCGCGAGCATCACCGCCGTCGTGCCGGACCCGGGGATGCCGAGCCCCAGCAGCGGGACGAGGTGTCCGCCGGCCGCCGCGTTGTTGGCGGCCTCCGGTGCCGCCACCCCTTCGATCGCGCCCTTGCCGAATTCCGATTTGTGCTTCGAGACACGCTTTTCGATGGCATAGCTGATGAACGAGGCAACGGTCGCGCCCGCTCCTGGGAGAGCGCCGATGAAGAAGCCGATACCCGAGCCGCGCAGCCACGCGGGGACGGACCGCCGGAACTCGCTCATGGTCATCCAGACCGAGCCGCGGATCGTTTCCCGGTGCTCTTCCTGCGAGCGCAGAGTGGCGGCGTACCAGAACACCTCGCTGAGCGCGAAAAGACCGATCGCGCCGAGCACCACGTCGATCCCTTCCTCGAGAGCGTCGATGCCGTACGTCAGTCGCAGCTGACCGGTCTGGTTGTCCAGACCGACGAGCCCGAGAGCGAGGCCAAGCAGCGTCGCGAATACCGCCTTCGGCGCGGACGTGCCCGAGAGGCTCGTGACCGCGCTCAGCGCGACGATCATGATCGCGAAGTACTCGGGCGGGCCGAGCTTCACGGCCTGCTGCACGAGGATCGTCGCGAAGATCATCAGTCCGAGCGTCGCCAGTGTTCCCGCGACGAACGAACCGATCGCGCTCGTAGCGAGCGCCGCGCCGGCACGACCGTTCTTAGCCATCTGATAGCCGTCCAATGAAGTGACGACCGATGCGGACTCGCCAGGCGCGTTCACGAGGATCGAAGTGGTCGACCCGCCGTACATCGCGCCGTAATAGATGCCGCCGAACATGATGAATGCCGCGACGGGGTCAAGGCTGAACGTGATGGGTAACAGCAGCGAGATCGTCAGCGCGGGCCCGATCCCGGGCAGCACGCCGATCGCCGTGCCGAGCAGCACACCGATGCCCGCGTAGAGCAGGTTCACCGGCGACAGCGCCGTCGCGAAGCCCCCAAGCAGCGATCCGAAGATGTCCACTAGAAGGGCAGCGGTCCCTTTGGCAACGCGATCGTGAGGAATTGCACGAACAGGAGATAGAGGGCGACGATGAACACGACCCCGGCGATGACGTCGCGCACGAGATTGCGGCTGCCGAGGATGCGCGCCTGCACGACGAGAAACGTCGCCGCGCTGATGACGAACCCGAGCGGCACGTAGGCGTACAGGAACGCCGCGGTGGCGGCGACGCTGTACGCGAATGGCCGCCGGTCGAGCGGCTCCGTACTTGGTGGCGGGGTGCCGCGCGCGACATCGACCGCGAGCCAGACCGCCGTGACGAGCATGAGAGCACCGATGATCGTGGGGAGCACCGCTGGGCCGACGACCCCGAATCCGGGATCCGGGGTCGTCAGGCCGCCGGCGAGCGTGATGACGGCGAGGACCGCGATGACGGCCGCACCGATCACGTCAGGGCTACGCGACGTCACGTCAGGAGGCTATGCGAGGTCACTTCACCAGGCCGAGGTCCGTGAGGATGGTCGTGAGCGCCCGCTCCTCCGCCGAAACGAACGCGGAAAGGTCCGTCGTCGTGAAGTTGTCGAACCAATCATTCTTTGTCGCGAAGTCCTGCCAGGTCTTGCCGTCGTGCACCTTCTGCGCGAGTGCCTTGAGCTGCGTGAGATCGCCAGCTGAGATCTCACCGGGAGCCGCCAGCAGACGCCAGTTCAGAAGCACAATGTCGATGCCCTGGCTCTTGAGCGTGGGGATCGCTTTGGCGGTCGCGCCGGCGAGCGGCTGGTCCGCGGAGACCGCCAGCGCCTTCATGTTGCCGCTGTCGATCTGACCTTTGAACTCGCCGTAACCGGAGATGCCGATCTGCACCTGGCCGCCGATGATCGCGGCTGAGGCTTCACCGCCGCCGGCGAACGGAACATAGCTCTTCCACGCCTTCACATCGCCGCCGGCCGCCTTCACCAGGAGACCCGCGAGCTCGTGATCGGCTCCACCCGCGGAGCCACCTGCGAACTTGATCCCGTTGATGTCCTTCTTGAGCGCGTCGATGACATCCTTGATCGACTTGTACGGTGAATCTTTCGGCGTGACGATGACCTCGCTCTCGGCCATGAGCCGCGCGATCGGCGTGAGCTGCGAGACCTTCGTGTCGCTCTTTCCGATCACCTGGTTCCCGACCGTCACGCGTCCCACGACGATCAGCGCGTGGGGCTCACCCTTGCTGTTCTTGAGCAGCTGCGACATGCCGACCACGCCGCCCGACCCGGGAACGTTCGAGACGGTCACGTTCTGCGTGACGAGCTTCTCTTCGGTCAGCGCGCGTTGAAAGAGACGTGCTGTCGTGTCGAAGCCCCCGCCGGTCCCGGCCGGCGCCATGATGTCGAGCGCCTTTCGCGGGAACGGTGACGCCGCGGCGGTCGCGGCGCCGGTCGCGGCGCCGGACGCGGCGGGCGTCGGAGTGGCCGCCCCGCCGCAGGCCGTGGCGAGCATGGCAGTGGCCGCAAGTAGCGCGGAGATGCGCGAGATGCCTCTCATACGTTTCGTCCTCCCGTTGGCGTCGTATTTTGCGCGCAGCACGGAGGACGGCAAATCGACTAGGTCGCCCGGTCGCTGGCCTCCGCGATCAGGTGGATGCGCTCAGGCTTGACCGCGACGGTCACGGGTCCTTCGAAGTCGGCAGCCGCGCCAGGGTCCTGCTGATCGACGATCCACTCACGTCCGTCGACGGTCACCCAGTAACGCATGAGGTCGCCCAGAAAAGCGCGGCGCGTCACGACGCCGGGCAGGCGTATGCCATCTGGGTCAGCTGACGGCGGGCGGAGCGCGAGCGCCTCGGGTCGCACGCAAAGTCGAACGTCGCGCCCGGCTTCCAGGGCGAGGCCGGCCGGCTTGCGGACCGTAACGGCGCGCTGGCCGAACGCGACGACGACCTCGTCGCCGCGCACCTCGCGCACGGTCCCAGGAACGAGGTTGACCGCGCCGACGAAGTCCGCGAGGAAAGACGTCTGCGGGTGGTAGTAGATCTCCCACGGCGTGCCGGCCTGCTCGACTTTGCCGGCGTTCATCACCGCGATCCAGTCCGAGAGTGAGAGCGCCTCGTCCTGGTCATGGGTGACGTACACGAACGTCATCTTCAACTGCTGCTGAAGCGCGCGCAGCTCCCACCGCAGCGAGACGCGGAGCTTCGCGTCGAGGTTGGACAGGGGCTCGTCGAGCAGCAGGATCTCGGGCCGCAGGACGAGCGCACGGCCCACCGCGACGCGCTGTTGCTGACCGCCCGACAGCTGGTTCGGCCAGCGGCCACCGAGCCCGCCGAGGCCGACGAACTCGAGCGTTTCATTGACGCGTCGCTCTCGATCTTTTCCCGACGCGCCCTGGACGCGGAGCCCGTAGCCCACGTTGTCCTTCACCGTCATGTGCGGGAAGAGCGCGTAGTCCTGGAACACCATCGCTGTACCGCGGCGGTGTGCCGGCAGCTCGTTGATACGCTTGCCGCTGAGGATGATGTCGCCCTCGTCGGGATCGTAGAAGCCCGCGATCATCCGGAGCGTCGTCGTCTTGCCGCAGCCCGAGGGCCCAAGCAGTGTCGCGAACGCGCCGCGCGGGATGTCGAACGAGACATCGTCGACCGCGGCGGCGGCGCCGAACCGCTTGGTCACGTGATCGACGCGGAGGTGTGAGTCAACCACGGGCTGCTCCAATCGAGATGCGGCCGCGGCCCAGGATACCGATGATGATCAGCGCGATTATCGCCATTCCGACATCGGCCACAGTGAACGCGGTCGCGCCGCCCCAGTTGAAGTCACCCACCAGATGAAAGATGGTGATGGTTGCCGTAACGGACGATGGCGTGAACAGGAATATCACGACAGACAGCGTCGTCACCGCGCGAACAAAGGTCGTGACGAATCCGACCCGCAGCGAGCCACCGAGCATCGGCGCGAGCACGTCGCGGAACATGCGCAGCCCTCCGGCACCGAGGCTCGTCGCTGCCTCATCGATCGTCCGGTCGATCTGCCGCAGCCCCGCGACCGCTGCCTGATACCCGACCGGCAGGTTCCAGAAGATCATCGCGATCGTGATCAGCGCGCCGCGATCGACCCAATCGAGCCACGGCTCGTTGAACGCGGTCGCGTAGCCGAGACCGAAGAACAGACCGGGTACCGCGGCGGGCATGATCAGGAGGAAGTCGAGCACTCGGCGTCCACGCCAGCGACCGCGCTCCACGAGGAAAGCCGCGAACAGCGCGAACACCGCCGAGAACGCCGCCGCAGTGAGGCCGAAGACAAGCGTGTTCTGGAGGCTGAGGCTGTGCGCGCCGACGTACTCGAAGTGCTCGGTCGTGAGGCGCAGATTCGTTGGGAACGCGAATGTCAGCGCGCTCGCGATGAGCGTGCCGTACACGAGGAAGATCATGAACGCCAGGGTGCTGCACGCGGCGAACGCGGCCCAGGACACCTTGGCAGGTACGGGCGGTCGCGGTATCGACGATCCCTTGCCGCTCACCGTGACGTAGGCGCGCCCGCCGTCGAGACGCAGCTTGGCCACATACAACACGAGTGCGAGCGAGAGGAGGATCGTGCTCACCGCCGCGGCGCCGGTGAGGTCGCCAAAACCAGAGATGAGCCCGTACGCCTGCGTCGGTAGGACCGTGAAGATGCCCCCGATGAGTGCCGGGTTCCCGAAGTCCTCGAGGACGTAGATCGCGGTCGTGAGGATCGCGGCACCGAGCCCTGGTCGCGTGAGCGGCAGCGTCACGGTGCGGAACACGCGCCACGGGCTTGCGCCGAGGTTACGCGCGGCCTGCTCGAGCCGCGGATCACTGCGCGAGAGCACGTCGGCGATGAGCTGGTACGCGAAGGGGAAGAACGCGATGGTCTGGACGCCCCAAAGGCCGTACAGGCCGTGGATGTTCAGCGACTGCCCGAACACGTGGTACGAGACGATGCCGCGCGAGCCGAACAGCAAGATGTACGCGGCCGCGACGACGAATGGCGGCGAGAGCAGGGGGAGGATGCCCACGAGCCGGAAGAACGGCTTCCAGCGCATGTCGGTGTAGACCATCGCGTACGCGTAGATGAAGCCGAGGAGGACCGCGGTCGTCGTCGATAGGAGCGTGATGGTGAGCGAGTTCCGAAGCGGGCGTTCCCAGGTGCCGCCGGTGAAGAAGTCGAAGTAGCCGGTACCGCCGGGCGTCGCGATCACTCGCGTCTGTGGGTAGACGATGAAGACGAGGATCAGGCCGGTGACGACCAGCAGCGCGAGTAAGAGCGACGGCTCGCGCCGTAGGCTCGTCACCGGCCCGTGTACCTAGTTCGTTAGATGCCTACCGTGGTCTGCCAGAGCTTGAGCAGGCGGTCCTTGTTCGCTGCAGCCCAGTCGCGGTCGTAGTTGACCATCTCGACGGAGGTGAGCGTCGGAGCGCCCGGGGCCGGAGGAACATCGCTGCGCACGGAAACGCGGTTGCTGAGCTTCACGTTGAGCTCGCCGGCTTCCTTCGTGAGCACCCAGTCGACGAACGCCTTCGCGGCCTGCGGGTTCTTGGTGCCCTTGATGACGCTGAC
>JANMSU010000304.1:0-2220 GCA_031389835.1 Chloroflexota bacterium | reverse complement strand
CTCGGAGGGTTTCGGCACGCACTACCGCTACCGGAAGTCGGGCTCGCTGGGACTCGATCGCGAGGGGCCACAGGGGGACGCACTACCGGTCGACCTCACCGCGAACGCCGCGAGCCTTGGCGCGGCGTCCGTAAGGGTGCGGACCATCGTCGAGCTGCGCGCGGCGCTCGCCGATGCAAAACGCGTCGACGATCGTCCGTACGTGATCACGATCGAGACCGACCGATACGAGGGCGTGCCGTCGTATGAGTCATGGTGGGACGTGGCGCCGGCGGAGGTCTCCGGTCTCGGAGACGTGCGCGCGTCGCGCGAGCGATACGAGAAGGGCAGGAAGACCGCTCGGCGTCATCTTCGTCCGCCGAAGTGACGAGCCTGCTCGTCCGCGCGCAGGCCGCCGACAGCGATGGCTGCGTCATGCGCGTCACGCCGGAGAGCGCGGGCTGGCGCTACGTCGGATTTGAGGTCTACCGCATCGCGGCGGGCGCTCGACTGCGACGCGAATACCCGGATCGGGAAACGTGCGTCGTCGTTCTGGGCGGCAGCTGCGACATCCGCTCGGCGGCTGGTGAATGGACGGATGTCGGCACCCGCGCAACCCCCTTCGACGGCCCACCTGCCGGCGCGTATCTGCCTTCGGCCACGGCGTTCGAGATCGCCGCGCGCACCGCGCCCGTCGAGATCGCCCTAGGTCACGCACCTGCGAAACGCGGCGCGGCAGCGCGCGTGATCGGACCGGGCGACGCGCGTCTCGAGATCCGCGGGAGCGGCGCGATGGAGCGGCGGATCCACCACATCCTGATGGAAGACGCGGAGGCGGAGTCGCTCCTCGTGACCGAGGTGGTCACGCCCGGCGGGCACTGGTCGAGCTATCCCCCCCACAAGCACGATACAAGCGACCCGCCGCGCGAGACGGCTCTTGAGGAGACCTACTACCACCGCCTCCGCGAGGAGCGGGGCTTCGCCGTGCAGCGGGTCTACACCGCCGATCGAACCCTCGACGAGAGCGTCGCAGTACGCAACGGCGAGTGCGTGCTCGTGCCGCGGGGCTACCACACCGTATCGGCGGCGCCGGGGTATGACCTGTACTACCTGAACGTGATGGCCGGCCCGGTCCGCAAGTGGAACGTGACGTTCGACCCCGATCACCGGCACCTGCGCGGCTAGGACCTTCCGGCGCGACGCAAGCGCATAGACTGACTTTCGATCCGGGAATGCTTTTGTTCCGGGAATGAGGGGGTAGGTATGACACCAAAGCTCGACAGACGTACGTTCCTCGCGGGAGTCGGAGTGACCGCCGCGGCGGCCGCCTGCGGCGGCGCACCGACGGCGGCTTCGCCGACACCGACGGTCGCGGGGACCGTCGCGGTGACCGCGGCGCCGAAGCCAAGCGGCCGCATCTCCGTGTACTCCGCGCTCAACGAGTCGACGAACAACGAGTTCGTGAAGGCATTCAAGGCGGCGGTCACCGGCGTCGAAGTCGACCTGTTGCCGCTCGCGGCGGCGGGCGAGCTCCAGACGCGCATCCGCGCAGAGAAGGCGAGCCCAAAGGCCGACATCTTCATCGGCGGTGACTCGTCGTTCCACGACGGTCTCGGCAAGGAAGGTCTCCTCGAGGCGTACGAGTCGCCGAACGCGTCGGCCGTCGCGGCACAGTCGAAGGACCCGGCCAAGAACTGGACCGGCTTCTACTTCGGCATCTTCGGCATCATTACCAACACCGAGCGCTTCAACAAAGAGATCGGCGGCGCGCAGCCGACGTCGTGGGACGATCTGCTCGACGCGAAGTACAAGGGCAAGCTCCTCCTTGGCAGCCCGATCACGACCGGTGGCGGATACATCTTCATCGCGACTCAAGTGTTCCGCTTCAACAAGGATGAGGCGAAGGCCATGGACTACATGAAGAAGTTCCACGCGAACATCGCCACGTACCCGGGCACGTCCCCCGGGGCGATCCTGTCGGTCGCGAACGGCGAGGCGGTCGCGTGCCCCAACTGGGCGCACGACATCCTGACCCAGAAAACGAAGACGCCGGGCATCGGTCTGGCCATCCCGAAGGGCACCGGCTACGAGATCGGCGCTGTCAGCGTCATCAAGGGCACCAAGAACCCGCAGGCCGCGAAGGCGTTCGTCGACTGGGTGCTCACGAAGGAAGCCGGCGAGCTCAACGTGAAGCTCAGCAACCGCGTTTCCGTGCGCAGCGATGTTCCTCCGGCCCCGGGC
>JANMSU010000282.1:0-13359 GCA_031389835.1 Chloroflexota bacterium | reverse complement strand
ACTGCGGTGCTGAGTGCGTCGATGAGCGAGCGGGGCGTCGTGCCGCCGCCGAAGATGGCGGGGCCTGCGTAGAAGATGAGAACGAGGACGATGAGGATCAGCAGGATGATGCCGATGATCATGCCGGCACCGAAGCCGCTGTCCGACGATCCGCCCGGGTTTACGTTGACCTGGCCCATGTGGAACCTCCTCTATTACTAACTAGGTCGCTCAAGGCACTCGCAAGCGCCATGCCGGGCGGGTCGCTCGCTTTTATGCTCGCCGCCCATGCGCAGAGGGCCGCTCCGCCATAAGTGGTTCGCGGCCTTCACCGCGGCCATCGGTCTCGGTGGGGTCGCGGACGAGGTGGAGAGGCTGGCGCTGCCGCTCCATCCCTGTTCGGCGCGCCTGCCGGGGCACTCATCGACCGAGTGGACAAGCGCCGACTGCTCATCGCCTGCGACATCGCGGGGGTAGCGCTCACAGCGGCCATCCCGCTGTCGGCCATCGGGGGCGTCTTCTCGATCGAGCTGCTTTACGTGATCGGCTTCCTGCTCGGCACCCTCGAGGTGCTCTGGGGCGTGACCACGGACTTCAGCGGCGAACATGCGCGGCCGCGCCAACGGCGCGTTCCGCACCGTTGTGCTCATTTCAAACAGCGCGTCGCCCGCCGTCCTGTCGGCGATCGTCGTCGTGGCTTCGAGCGCCGTCGCGTTCGCCGTCGCCGGCGGTCTTGCGATCGCAAGCGCCGCTGTCGCGACATTCACGCCACTGCGGGACTACGCCGTCCGCGAACCGCCTGCCGATGAAGTATGACTGAGTCATGAAACGGGCACTCGGTCTCATCGCGTGCGCGGCGGTCCTGCTGGCGGTCGTGGTCGGCGGCGTTGAGATCACGCGCGCGACCGTCACGTTCCAGGAGGATTCGCTCGCACTTGGACCGGGTGAGGTCCGAGCCCTGAACGCGCGGACACCGCTTGGCGTCCCGTTTCGGAGCGGACTGAGCTGGTCGATCGAACCCAGCTGGCTCGGGAAGATGGACGAGCGCGGCGGCTTTCACGCCGGCGAGGTCAGCGGCTCCGGGACCGTGACCGCGCGACTCGGACCGGCGTCGGCCCAGCTTCCTGTGACGGTCACGTGCCCAAAGCTTGCCGAGATCCAGGGCATCCGTTTCGAGGTCTCATGCGGCCGCGCTGCCGATGTCTACGTGGACGTGACCGCAAGGGGAGGCGCGGAGCGCGCACGCGAAGAGGTCGAACGTGAGTCCGATCGGGTCTCACGCGATCTACAGCTGACGAGCGAGCTCCGGTTCCGTGTGTATTACCTCGGGTCCACACCTGCCTTCCGCACCGCGGTCTCGTGGCTTGGTCGCGGATTCTCGTCCGGTCCGAGGGTGCGTGAGACCGAGGCCGTCTATCTCGACCTCCCTGACTTCATCGCGATCGATCAGTCGCAGATGCCCCAGTTCCAAACGGCGACCGCTCTGCGCCACGAGCTCGTGCATCGCTCCCTCCGTCACTTCGTTGGCTACGCGAACATCGACGAAGTGCCCTCCTGGCTCAACGAAGGCTGGGCTTTCCTGGAGGAGTCCGAGTCAGGCAGGCTGCGCATCGAGGCTCGCGTCGCTTCGGCGTCCGGCGCGTTCTTCGGCAGACTGCCCGCGCTCAACACGCTGAGCGATCTGAGCGACTGGAATAGCCGCACCGGGCTCGACCAGATCTATCAGTACTACGTCTCGGCACAAGCGACGCAGTTCCTGATCGACGACATGACGCTGCCCGGTCTCTTGCGGGCACTGAAGATGGTTGGCGAAGGTGAGCCATTCGCGACCGCCGTAACTCAGGCCGTTCCGGGATTCGACTACAACTCTTTCGCGAGGCGCTTCAGCGACAGGGTCAAGGCGCTCGTGTCGGAGTTTCCCGGAATCGTTGCTGCGCCAGGTTCGCCGGACGGGACGGGAAGCACCGTGATCGCGTACGGGCTGAGGCCGGGTGCGTCGGTGACGGTGACGACGACGGGGCCTCTCGAGCGCGTGTTCTCAGGCAACGTCGATCCGTACGGGGTCTACGTGAAGTACCTGGGAGTCGAGTGGCCAGGCGGTGAGTACCGCGTGACGATCGCGGCGGAAGGCCGACGACTTCAAGTGAACGCCACGCGCTAGCGACGATATGACCAACGAAAGGCATCAATGAAACTTCTCCTAACTTCCGCTGGCATCAAGAACGCGAGCATCCAGAGCGCGCTGGTCGATCTACTGGGCAAACCGATCGCCGAGTCCAGCGCCCTGTGCATTCCCACCGCGATGTACGCCCTTCCCGACGGTGCCGGCCATGCATGGCGGTTCATCAACGGACGAGAACCCCGAACCCCCATGTGCGAACTGGGTTGGAAGTCAGTGGGCGTGCTGGAGCTCACTGCGCTACCCAGCATCGACAAGGATCGTTGGATCCCGCTGCTCCAGGAGACCGACGCCCTGCTGGTGGGAGGCGGCGATCCCTAGCATCGGGAAAGACTGCGTCGGCTGGAAGCCGCCCACCGGTGGCGATAGCGCGCTGGGCATGGTGGATTTTTCGCTGTTTCCGCACTTGGATCACGAGATGCTGCCGGACAATTCCATGGCGCACGCAGAAAAATGGGCCGCCGGCATGCCGGTGCGGGGATACGCGATCGACGACGAGACCGCCATCAAGGTGACCGATGGTGCCGTCGAAGTCATCTCCGAGGGGCACTGGAAGCTGTTCACCCATTAGCGCGAGTTTCACCTAGATTTACGGCATTCCCGCTCAAACGGCGACCGGCAAGCGCGGTGACTGGCTGACGCTCGGCGAAGCCAGCCGGATGCTCGGCGTGGATCCGGACACGCTGCGCCGCTGGGCTGACAACGGGAAGGTCGAGGTCTTCACCACCCCAGGCGGGCACCGCCGGTTCCTCCGATCCGCGATCGATGCGCTGCTACCTCGTCCGCGCGCTGCCAAACGGGCGTCCCTCACCGCGATAGGTGAGGCCCCCGACAAGGTCGCGGCTGAATTCCGGAAGCGCGTGCGCACCGACGTGAGTGATCAGGACTGGCACACGCGCTTCGACGAGAATTCGCTGCGCTGGTTCCGCGAGCGGGGCGTCCGCATGAGCGACCTGCTGCTCGGTCACCTCGACACCGCGCGACGCGCCGGGCAGGAGCAGTACGTGGCGCAAGCCGAGTCTCTCGGTCGCGAGTATGGCGTGGAAGCGAAGAGAGCCGGGCTGTCGCTGGGGGAGGCGACGCAGGCGTTCCTCTACTTCCGCGCTCGGTTCATGGCCGAGATCGCACACGTCGCGCGGCGGCGCTCGCTCGAGTCAGGACAGGCCGCCTCGCTCTTCGAGGAGGCGGACCGCGCACTCGATCGCATCATCCTCGCGATGATCGCCGGGCACCAGACGGCACCGACCGCGCCGGCTGGGTAGCATCGGGCGCATGCCCGATATCGCTGCGCTGCGGAAGCGCGCGCTGCACGCGATCGATGAGCGGCGTGAGTCGCTGTTCGAGCTTTCGCGCGCGATACACGCGAACCCCGAGACCGCGTACGAGGAGCGGCAGGCGAGCGGGCGCATCACCGAGTTCCTGGAGAAGCAGGGCTTCGAGGTCGAGCGCGCGTACAAGGGGATCGAAACGTCGTATCGCGGCGACGCCGCGGGGAAGAGCGGGGGCCCGCGGGTTGCGATCCTCGCGGAATACGACGCGCTCGCGGAGCTCGGCCACGGCTGTGGTCACAACCTCATCGCGATGATCGGCACGGGCGCCGCGGTCGCGGTACGCGAGGTCATCGGCGACGTCCAGGGATCGCTTGCGGCGATCGGCACACCGGCGGAGGAGGGTGGCGGCGGCAAGGTCGCGCTGCTGCGCGCCGGCGGTTTCGACGACGTGGACGCCGCGATGATGATCCATCCGACCACCGGTCGGAGTCTTGCGGGTCGTCACTCACTCGCGTCGAACCGCGTCCTCGTTGAGTACTTCGGCAAAGCCGCGCACGCCGCGTCGCAGCCTGATCAAGGCATCAATGCGCTCGACGGTCTCATCCAGCTCTTCAACAGCGTGAACGCGATGCGTCAGCAGCTCCGTTCGGACGCGCGGATCCACGGCATCATCGCGAATGGCGGCAGTGCCCCGAACGTTATCCCGGACCACACTGCGGGACGCTTCAGCGTGCGCGCGCTCGACCGCCGCTATCAACAGGAGGTCCTCAAGCGATTCATCGCGTGCGCGGAGGGCGCGGCCACGGCTACCGGCACTAAGGTCAAAGTCACGGTCCACGAGAACGCGGGCTACGAGAACATGGTCTTCTCGACGCCGATGGCCGAGCGCTGGTCGCACCACATGAAGAGCCTCGGTATGCAGGTCTTCGAGGCGCGCGACGACGAGCGTGTCGGCTCGACCGACATGGGCAACGTCATGCAGGTGATGCCGGCGATCCACCCGTATATCGCGATCGCGCAGGAGCCCGTCCCTGGGCACTCGACCGCATTCCGCGACCTCGCGGTCACGCAGGGCGCGCTCGACAACGCGCTCGTGGCAGCAAAGGCGCTCGCGCTCACCGCGCTCGACCTGCTCACCGACCCCACCGTCCTGCAGCGCGCACGCGCCGAGTTCGACGAGAGACGCAAAGCTGGTGTCGTGAAAGGGCGCGCGTCCTAGGCCTCGGCCGCGAGGCCCTCGCGCTCACGTGGGCCCAAGTCCTGTGGGGCATCGGCTTCGGACTCTTCGCCACGCTCTCACCTCTGTATCTGAAGGACCTCGGCGCATCGCCGACGGACATCGGTCTGGTATTCGGCGCAGGCAACATCGCCGCCGC
This sequence comes from Chloroflexota bacterium, assembly GCA_031389835.1. Taxonomy (GTDB): domain Bacteria; phylum Chloroflexota; class Limnocylindria; order P2-11E; family P2-11E; genus CF-39. The sequence goes on along the minus strand of JANMSU010000282.1, from coordinate 8,554 downwards.
GCTCCTGTTCATCCCGATCGGTCTCGCGGCGGATCGCTGGGGTCGCAAGCCATTCCTCATCGGCGTGTGGTTCTGCTCCACCCTTGGCGCGGCCGCATTCCTGCCGCTCACCGACTGGCGCGGCGCCTTCTTCGGCTCGTTCCTTTACTGGGTAGGCGCCGCCGCGTTCCCGCTCATGAGCGCGCACCTCGCGGCGACGACGCCGCGCGCGAAACTCGCCGGAGAGATGGGCCTCGTTTATGGAGCGTTCTTCTTCGGCACGATCCTCGCCTCGCCATTCGCGGGGGCGATCGGCGCGAGCGTCGGGCTGCGTGGAGGTCTCGTCCTCGCGACGGTCGCGTTCGTGGCCTCGTCGGCCATGACGCTGCGACTTTCGAACACCCCGACGGTCCCGCACGTTCCTGGTCCGCCCCTCCCACGCGCGTTCTGGACGCTCCTCGTGATCACACCACTCGCAGCGCTCATCGCCGTCATCGTGAATCCGCTGTTCCCCATCTACGTGCGTGACATCGCGGGCGTGCCGCTCGAGCGCGTTGGGATCTACGTCGGTCTCGTGGCGTTCGGCTCGGCGGCGTTCTCGGCGCTGAGCGGACGCATCGCCGACCGGGTCGGTCCGGTCATCGCGGTGATCGGCGCGGGCGCGGTCCTAACGCTGGCGGCCGGGACGATCGCGCTTTCAGGTCGTAGCGAGGGCACGCTCGCGATCGGGTCCTTCCTGCTAGGCGCGCAGACTGCGCCGAACCCGGTGCTCGCCGCGGCCCTCGAGCGCATCCTTCCTCCGGCTCGCTCGGCCCTCGGGTACACGGGCTTCCAACTCGTCTATGCGCTCGGGTTCGGTGGCGGAGGGCTGCTCTCCGGCGTCCTGTACGACACCGATCCACTCCTTCCGCTGCTGGTCCAGCTTTCGCTCGCGCTGCCCGTGACGGCGACCGTGGCGGTGATCGTCGCGCGGATCATGTCGTCGCGCCGCGCGACCTAGAATCGGAGTCCCGATGCTCGTCGCTAAGGAAGCCCCGACGTCCAACTCGCATCTCTTGTCCTGGGTGGACGAGATGGCACGCATGTGCAAGCCCGACCGTATCTATTGGTGCGACGGCAGTGACGAGGAGGCGAAACTCCTTACTGAGGAGGCAGTCGGCGACGGGGTGCTTATCCCGCTCGATCCCGACAAGCGTCCACGCTCCTACTACTCGCGCTCGAACCCGAACGACGTTGCCCGGACCGAGGAGCTCACGTTCGTGTGCACCCCGACCAAGGCGGAGGCGGGCGCCACGAATAACTGGATGGAGCCCGAAGAGGCGCGCCGCAAGCTCGCGGCGATCTACGACGGCGCGATGAAGGGCCGAACGATGTACGTCGTCCCCTACCTCATGGGCTCGCCCGATTCGCCGTTCGCGATGCTCGGCGTCGAGCTCACGGATTCCGTGTACGTCGCCCTGAACATGCGGATCATGTCCCGGATGGGCAAGGTCGCGCTCGACCGGCTCGCGGATTCGAACGACTTCAACCGCGGACTTCATTCCGTCGCCGACTGCGATCCGCAGCGCCGCTACATCGCACACTTCCCGCAGGACAACACGATCTGGTCGGTTGGTTCCGGCTACGGCGGCAACGCGCTGCTCGGCAAGAAGTGCCTCGCGCTGCGGATCGCGAGCTATCGCGCGCAGCACGAAGGCTGGCTCGCGGAGCACATGATGTTGCTCGAGGCCGAGAGCCCCGAAGGCGAGACCCATTTCATCGCCGGCGCCTTTCCGAGCGCGTCGGGCAAGACCAACCTGGCGATGCTGGTGCCACCACCCGAGTTCCAGGGGTGGAAGCTCCGCACCGTCTGCGACGACATCGCGTGGATGCGCGTCGGCGACGACGGCCGACTCTACGCGGTGAATCCGGAGTTCGGATTCTTCGGCGTCGCGCCGGGGACCAACTACCACACCAATCCGAACGCGATGAAGATGCTCGAGCACGACTGCATTTTCACCAACGTCGCGCTCACGCCAGACAAGGACGTCTGGTGGGAGGGCATGGACGGACCCGACACGGATCTCATGGATTGGCGCGGGAAGCCTTGGAAGCGCGGCTCTAAGGAGCCGGCTGCCCACCCGAACAGCCGCTTCACCGCGCCGATGGAGAACAACATCGCGCTGTCGCGCTACGCGAAGGACCCGCGCGGTGTCCCGATCTCAGCGATCCTCTTCGGCGGCCGGCGGACGACGACCGTCCCGCTCGCGCTCGAGTCGTTCAACTGGACGCACGGCGTCTACCTGGGGGCGACGGCCGGCGCGGAGACGACTGCCGCGATCACCGGCGCCGTCGGACGCATCCGTCGCGACCCGATGGCCATGCTCGCGTTCATCGGCTACGACGCGGGCACGTACTTCGGGCACTGGCTGTCGATGTTCGGGCGCATGTCGCACCCGCCGAAGATCTTCATGGTCAATTGGTTCCGGAAGAGCGACGAGGGGCGCTTCCTCTGGCCGGGCTATGGCCAGAACATGCGCGTCCTGAAATGGATCATCGACCGCTGCGCCGGGCGCGTCGGCGCAATGGAGACGCCGATCGGTTACACGCCGCGACTGGCCGACCTCGACCTTCGCGGCATCGACGCGAGCCCCGAGGCCATCGAGTCCGCGCTGCGCGTCGACCCGGATGAGTGGACGAAGGAGCTGGAGGCGCACGCCGACTGGTTCGAGAAGATCGGCGGAACTGTGCCGGAAGCACTGCGGCTACAGCGCCGTCTGCTTCTTGCCACGTTGAAAGCGGAGCGAACGAACTAGCAAGGCGTACTCTCGGCTTCGATGGGTCCATTCGATCGCTTCAACGACCGTGCCAAGCGCGTGCTCGCCCTCGCGCAAGACGAGGCGGTCCGCCTCAACCACAACTACATCGGAACGGAGCACTTGCTCCTCGGGTTGCTCCGCGAAGGTGAGGGCGTCGCAGCGCGCGTGCTTGATTCTCTTCGCGTCGACCTCTCCCAGCTACGCCGAGCGGTCGAGTCCACCATCGGACGTGGCGGCGCCACGCATCCACCGAGCGAGATCACCCTTGCGCCAGAGGTGAAGCGAGCCATCGACCTCGCGATCGACGAAGCGCGCAAGCTCGGCCACAGTCATGTCGGGACCGAACATCTGTTGCTCGGCATCGTGCGCCAGAGCGATGGCGTCGCGGCCAAACTGCTCGGCGCGCGGGGCGTCGACCTCGACAAGGTACGCGATCAGGTCATTGCGACGCTCGGGCAACCACACCGCGAGGTCGGTGCAAGTGCGCCGACGCCACCTTCGCCGCAATCAACTCAGTTCGCGGGTCCATTCGACCGCTTCAACGACCGGGCCAAGCGGGTGCTCGCCCTCTCACAGGACGAGGCGATCCGCTTCAACCACAACTACATCGGCACCGAACATCTCCTGATCGGGCTCATCCGTGAGGAGGAGGGCGTCGCGGCGCGCGCGCTCCGCACGCTCGGCGTCGAGCTCGAGAAGGCGCGCACCGCGCTCGGCTTCATCGTCGGCCGTGGCGACGCGACCACGTCGCCCAGCGAGATCACGCTCTCGCCGCGGACGAAGAAGATCATCGAGCTCGCCATCGACGAGGCGCGCAAGCTGGGGCAGACGCGCGTGAACACCGAGCACATCCTTCTCGGACTGGCGCGCGAGGGTGAGGGCATCGCATCCGGCATCCTGGAGTCCCTGGGCGTAACGATGGACAAGGTCCGCAAGGTCGTGATCCAGACGCTCGGGCAGATGAGGCCGACGCCGGCGACGAACGTGTACACAAACACCCTGGTCCAGAGCGGGCCGTTCGATCTCCTGGACGATGCCGCCAAAAGCGTGCTCTCACTCGCGGAAGAGGAAGCGCGGCAGATGCGTCACAACTGGATCGGCACCGAGCACATGATGATCGCGCTCCTCCGGTCTGGCAGCATCGCGCAGCGCGCGCTCGAGTCGCTCGGCGTCACTCTCGACCAAGCGCGCGCGGGCGTGTTCAAGGCCGTGCCGCCAAAAGAGACCGACGTCGTAGAGGTCGTGCCCACGCCACGCGTGAAGACGCTCATCGGCAAAGCCATCACGATCGCGGCACCGGCGTCGGACCAGGTTAGGCCGCAGCACTTGCTGCTGGCGCTCGTTGCTGACCCGGACGGGGTCGGCTCGCAGGTACTGGAGCAGCTCGGCGCGACACAGGAGAAAGTGCGGCAGCGCGTCGATAAACTGCCGTAGAGCCACGGCACGATCTGAGGGGAGGCGGGGACATGAGCGTCATCCATCACGACGGCAGCCGCGAGCTGCAGGATAAATTCGACACGCGGAGGATCGCGGACCGCATCGAGAAGGTCCTGCTCCACGACTTCATCAGCGAGCACGACGCTGCGTTCATCGAGGATGTCGACATGTTCTTCATCGCGACGTCGGATGAGGACGGTCGGCCCAACTGCTCGTACAAGGGCGGCGAGCCGGGCTTCGTACGTGTCGTGGACGAGAAGACGATCGCGTTCCCGAACTATGACGGGAACGGCATGTACATCACGATGGGCAATCTGCGGAAGAACCCGAATGTCGGGCTGCTCTTCATCAGCTTCACGCACCCGAACCGGATGCGGCTCAATGGCGTCGCGAGCATCGACCCGAACGATCCGCTCATGGTCGACTACCCCGAGGCGCAGTTCATCGTCCGCGTCGAGGCACGCGAGGTCTTTCCGAACTGCCCTCGCTACATCCACAAGTACCAGCTGGTGCAGCGCTCGAAGTTCGTCCCGAAGGCCGACTGCAAGACGCCGGTCCCGGATTGGAAGCGCTCGCAGTGGGCATACGACGCGCTGCCGTCCAAGGATCCCGCGAGGGACGCCGACAGCTAGCGGATCAGCCGCGGACGGAGATGTCCGCCTGGCCCTCGAGCGCGGATGCGACGCGCGCCTGCGCGGCCGCGCGGTCCGTGGCTCTTACCAGCAGGGTGACGTGATACGTCTCCTCGACGCCGGTGGCGGCGAGTGCCGCGCGGTCGGCGCGCACGAGACGGAAGTGCCACGCGAGCGCGATCGCGCCGACGGCACTGTCCACCGCGAAGTGCCACATGTCGTGGATGACGTCGAGGTCGAACGAGAACGCGAGCACCGTCTTCAGGACGTTGAACAGGAGCGCGGAGCCGAAGACGAGGACCGCGGCGACGCTGCCGAGGATCGCGAGGTACAGGTACACGCGCCGCTGCACCGAGCGCCGCTCGTCGTCATCCAGGCGGCGTTGCTGCGCGCGCCAGTGGAAGGCCCACGCTGGAGCGCCGACCACGACCAGCGCGATGAATGTTGCCATCTCGCGGGCGTCGTGATCCATCAAACGGAAAAGCCCGCTGCCGAGTGCACCTATCGCGCCCGCCGCGCCTATCGCTGCCATCGCGAGCCCGATCGCCGCGACGAGGTAGTAGTAGCCGCGACGGATCCCGGCCGCGCGGCCAGCCTCGGCTTCGCGCGTCGCCTCGCTTTCGACGACACGGCGGTGGTACCACCACACGACGCCGAAAACGAGCGCGAAGAACACCGGCGACCCGATCTGCCGTCCTAGATCGACATCGTTGATGCGCTCGCCGAGCAGGCGCGCGAGGACGGAACCGATCGCCAAGGTGAGACTGAAAAGGACGATGAATGCGGAAACAGCGATGACGAAGTACAACGAGAGCCGGCGAGCCACGGACATTCGCTCGATGTCGCCCGACCGTGCGGCCGCGCGCTGCGCGGGGCGCCAGGCCGCGAGCCACAGCGCGAGGCCGAAGAGGATCCCTGGGAGTGCGTTCGCCAGATCGAAGAGCAGGGATGTCTCGCGACTCGGCCTGGGCGGCTGGATGGCTGGCCGGCCGGGTGGAAACACGGGCTCGGGGAACGGGAAGAGCAGGCGCTCCCACAGTCCGGCGAGAGTCGTGGCCAGCGAGAACGCGAAGAAGAAGAGACCGATCACCGCGAGCGCGTAGCGCACGATGTGGCCAAGCTCCGCAGCTCGACCCGAAAGGGCGCCGCTCGCGCGGTCGGTCGCGGCGAGGCGCAGGTGGAAGACCAGAGCGCCCGCTGCGGCGATCACCATGGCGAGTGCGCCCAGAGCACGCGCCTCCCAGCTGGGCTCGAGAATGAAGAACTGGTCGTCGCCGACCAGCACGGCCTGCAGGACCAGGCGCAGGACGCGCATGCCGTAACCGAATACCAGCAGCGCGGTGATCAGCACGACGATCTGCAGGTACGCGCTCCGTAGCGCGGACCCGCGTTCCTGCAGCGAGCGCCGCGCGGCGCCATTCGCCGCGCGGTAATGCAGATACCACGCGGGCACGGCAACGAGCAGGAGAGCGATTGCAAGACTGGCCTGCTCCCGGTATTGCTCGCGGGGCCGGCTGAACTCGGCGAACACGAACGGCAGACCGGTGAAGCCGCCGCTCGGAGCGTCCAGCGCGATCTCGGCGCCGACGCGGAGGAGATTCGCGACTCCAAGCACGATCATGTGGATCGCGACTAGCAGCACGACGTAGAAATACGCGCGCTGCACTGCGGGCAGCGGCTGCTCCGTAGCGTTCATGACCGCATCATGATGGTTCGCGCTACGATGCCTAAGCGAGCACGCAGGCGAAGGGGAGACTGCTCTGACCCACCGCATCACGCTGATCCCGGGCGACGGCACGGGCCCCGAGATCGTCGACGCCACCCGCCGCGCTATCGAAGCGACGGGCGTGTCGATCCAGTGGGACGTTCACGACATCGGCCTGCCCGCGCTCCAGAAGCTCGGCGATGCGTTCCCCAAGAGCGCGCTTGATTCGATCCGCCGCAACAAGGTGGGGCTCAAGGGCCCGCTCACGACTGAGCTCGGGACCGGGATGCGCTCGGTCAACGTCGCGCTCCGCAAGGAGTTCGACCTTTACGCCAACCTCCGTCCGGCGAAGACATACCCCGGGGTGCAGGCGCCGATGGGCCCCATCGACCTCGTGGTCGTCCGCGAGAACATCGAGGACCTGTACGCCGGGATCGAATTCGACATCGGGACGCCTGAGCTCGCCGAAGTCCGCGCCGTCATCGAGAAGGCGGCGCATACGAAGATCCGTGAAGATGCCGCGATCGCCATCAAGTACATCAGCGTCATGGGCTCGACACGCATCGTGAAGTTCGCCTTCGACTACGCCGTCGCGAACGGCCGCCGCAAGGTCACCGCGGTGCACAAGTCGAACATCATGAAGTTCGCCGATGGCCTGTTCCTGCGCATCGCGCGCGAGGTCGCGCAGCAGTACCCGAGCATCGAGTTCGACGACCGCATCGTCGACAACATGTGCATGCAACTCGTCCAGAAGCCAGACCTTTACGACGTCCTCGTACTACCGAATCTGTACGGCGATATCGTCAGCGACCTCGTGGCTGGCCTGGCGGGCGGGCTCGGCGTCGCGCCGGGCGCGAACATCGGTGAGGACGGCGTCGCCGTGTTCGAGGCCATTCACGGTTCCGCGCCGAAATACGCCGGCCAGAACAAGGTCAACCCGATGGCGCTCATGCTCGCGGGCGTTCTGATGTTGAAGCACATCTCCGAGCGCGATGCCGCCGACAAGCTCGAACGCGCGATCGCGGCGGTGGTCGCCGACGGCAAGGACGTGACGTACGACCTGAAACCCGAACGAGACGATCCGACGGCGGTCGGCACGCGCGAGTTCGCCGATGCGGTCATAAGGAGAATGAAGGGCTGATGCCATTCCAAGACCCGAAGAATCCGCAGCGTTTCATGCATTCGACGTCCACGAAGTACGAGTTCCAGTTCGGCTACTCCCGGGCCATCCGCCATGGCAAGGTCGTACGAGTCGCGGGCACGGCGGGGATCGGCGAGGACGGTCAGGTCGTCTCCGACGACGTCGTCGAGCAGATGCGCCACGCGATCGCGATCATCAAGGACTCGCTCGAGGACCTTGGTTCCTCGCTGGGCGAGGTCATCATGACCAGAATCTATGTCCGTGACGTCCACGACATCGACCGCGTCGCGGTGATCCACGGCGAGGTCTTCCGTGACATCCGCCCGGCGACGACGATCGTGAAGGTGGATTTCATCGACCCCCACATCCTGGTCGAGATCGAGGCGGAGGCGGTTTACGGCGGCGCGGACGAGAAGGACCAGACCGGGTGAGCAAGACCGCGAGAGTGGTCGTGACAGGCGCGACGGGACAGGTCGCCTACGCGCTCCTGCCACGCATCGCCGCCGGTGAGATGTTCGGCCCGGATACGGACGTCGACCTGCGCCTCGCGGACATCCCGCAGATGATCGACAAGGCCAAGGGCGTCGTCATGGAGCTCGAGGACGGCGCGTATCCGTTGCTATCGCGCGTCAGCGCCGGCGCCGACCGCGCGGAAACCCACCGTGACGCGGACTGGGTGCTGCTGGTCGGTAGCGTCCCGCGTGGCCCGGGCATGGAGCGCGGCGACCTCATCCGGAAGAACGGTCCGATCTTCGTCGACGAGGGCAGGGCGATCGCGCAGATCGCTGCGAAGGGCGTGCGCGTCGTCGTCGTGGGCAATCCCTGCAACACGAACTGCCTCATCGCGCGCGCCAACGCGAAG
>JANMSU010000279.1:0-2656 GCA_031389835.1 Chloroflexota bacterium | reverse complement strand
GAACACCGGCGCGGCGATGACGCCCGCGAGCCCGGCCAGGGCCGCGCCGATCGCGAAGGTGACAGCGAAAAGGCGGTCGATGTCGACGCCGAGCGCCGAGAGCATCGGCGCGTCGTCAACTCCGGCGCGGATGAGCGCGCCCACGCGGGTGCGGCGGTGAACGACGGTGAGAAGGACGGCGAGCGCGATGCCGAAGCCGATGACGAACAGCCGATAGACCGGGTAGTCCCCGCCCATGATCGTGATCGCGTGGTCGAGACCGGCCGGGAACGGGATCGAGCGGATCTCGCGACCGAAGGTGAGGCCGATCAGATCGGCGATCACCAGCGAGATGCCGATCGTCAGCAGCACCTGTTCGAGATGACGGCCACGTAGACGTCGCAGCAGGAGCGGCTCGATCAGCAGGCCCAGGGCACCGATGAGGATCGGCGCCAACAGGAGCGCCAGCCAGAACTGTCCGGTGCGCTGCACGACGGTGAGCGTTATGTAGGCGCCGAGCATGTAGAAAGCACCGTGGGCGAGGTTGACGACATCCATCATCCCGAAGATCAGCGAGAGGCCCGCGGCAAGTATGAAAAGCAAGGCGCCGAACGAGATGCCGTTCAGCGCCTGCACGACCGCGGTCTCGGGAGTCATCCCGACAGACTATTTGCCTGGATCGGTCACGCGAGCGACCTTGTCAACGATCGTGTTGACGGCCTGGCCGCTCTGCACCTTCACCTCGCGGATGTAGATGTCCTGGATCGGGTTGTGTGTTTCCTTGTCGAACTCGAAGTCGCCACGGGGACTCTTGAACTTCACGCCCTCGAGCGCGGCGATGAACGCGTCCTTGTTCGCGGTGTCGCCCTTCGTGGCCTGCAGCGCGAGGTCGAGCGCCTGCATGCCGTCCCACGCCTGAACGGCGAAGACATCGGGCAGCAGGCTGTACTCCTTCTGATAGGCGTCAACGAATGCCTTGTTCTCGGCGTTGTCGAGCGTTACCGCCCAGAAGAGTGACGTGACCGCGCCGTTAGCCTGCTCCTTCACTTCCTTGAGCACGTCCTGCTCGGTGAGGAAGCCGGCGCCGTTCATCTTGTAGCCAGCGGCCGGCATGCCCAGCTGCGTCCACGCCTTGATGTAGTTGATCGCGTCGGTGCCCGAGAAGAACGAGTAGATGTCCTTCGTCGGCTGGCCCTTCAGAGTCGTGACGTACGGTAGGAAGTCGGCGCTGCCGAGTGGCGCCTTGAGCGAGCCGGTGATCTTGCCGCCACCCTTCGTGAGGCCGGTGGTGAAGTCGGCCGCCGACTCGTTGCCGAACCCGTAGTCCGACACGAACGTGAAGACCTCCTTCACGCCCTTCTTCGAGGAGAAGTACTCGCCGATCGGGTGGCTGATCTGATACGAGCTGAACGACGTGCGGAAGATGTACCTGCTCTTGCACGACGGCGTGCAGTTGTTCGTGGTGCGCGTGAGAGCGTTGCCGCCGGCGTTCGTCGCGATGTACACGAGCTTCGCGGCATCGATCGCGTTGCGGACGGCGTATGCGATCGGCGTCGCGACGATGCCCATCATCACGTCCACGCGGTCCTGGTCGATGAACTTAGCCGTCTTCTGCGTGCCGACGACGGGATCGTTCGCTTCGTCCTCATAGATCAGCGTGACCGGACGATTGGCCAGTCTGCCGCCCTTCTGCTTCACATAGAGGTCCGTCGCGCGCTTCATGGACGCGCCGAGCTCCGCGTACACCTTGGAGAACGGCAGGAGCTGGCCGATCTTGAGCGCGGGACCGGGTGAGGCGGTCGCCGCCGCGGTGGCGGTTGCCGCGCCGGTCGCGCTCGGCGTCGTCGTCGCAGCCGGGCCGCAGGCCGCGAGCGCCGCTGCGGCCGATGACGCGGCGAGGACTTGCCGCCGTGTGAGCCGGTAGGGCCGTTCCACCCTCTTGATTTCGTCCATGAGTTCCCCCTCTGCGCAGTGGTCTGACCGCGCGAGGCTAGCCACCGCCGCGGTGGCTGGCAAGCGCCCCGCCGATGGCTAGGCCGACTCGCGCTCGAAAAGCGTAGCCAGGCCCTGCCCCACGCCGATGCACATCGTCGCGATCCCGTAGTGGCCCCCGCGCCGCTCGAGCTCACGGAGCAGCGTGCCCGCGAGCCGCGCCCCAGACATCCCGATCGGATGGCCGATGGCTATCGCGCCGCCGTTCGGATTGGTGCGGTCCTCGGGTAGCCGGAGCGTGCGGATGCACGGGATGACCTGCGCGGCGAACGCCTCGTTCAGCTCGATCGCGTCGCATCCGTCGGGGGCGACGCCGGTCCGCTGCGCCAGCTTGCGCACGGCGGGGATCGGTCCGAGACCCATGTAATCGGGATGAACGCCGGCTGACGCCGCGGCGACAACGCGTCCCAGCGCGCGCAGCCCCAGCTCCCCCGCTTTCTCGCGCGACGCGATGATCAACGCCGCCGCACCGTCGTTGATGCCCGATGAGTTTCCCGCCGTCACCGTGCCGCCTTCCTTGAACGCGGGCTTCAGCTTCGCGAGCTTCTCCACGCTCGAGTCGGGTCGAGGATGCTCGTCATCGCTCACGAGCGCCGTGCCGTTGTGTACGCCCGCGATCTCCGTGGTGAAGAAGCCCTCCGCCTTCGCCTTCGCGTAGCGCTGCTGACTGCGCGCCGCGTACTCG
>JANMSU010000255.1:0-1932 GCA_031389835.1 Chloroflexota bacterium | reverse complement strand
AAGAGTGAATACAAGACCGCAGCACTGACGATTGCGCCAAATAGGAGTCTGTGAGATGCAGGTTGACTCTCAAGCGGCGTCGTTTGTTTCTGCGGGCCTGTGCGGACTACCAGGGTGTCGGCGACGCGGTCGCCGAGCCGTTGCTGACTCGGCGCCGCCCATATTGACGGGGCAGGCAGGCGGAACGGGCTGAAGACTAGGAATACCAGGAACCAGTCGATCGGTTTTAGGACGTTGCGTACGACTACGGAAGCCCAACCCGGTCGAGATCCGTCGGCGCGGACCACTCGTAATCCAAGAATCAACTTTCCGGGTGGCGTGTCACGTCGTGGAGGATCTCGGGAGGTCGAGCCACGATGGAGGGCCCGATAGATTTCGTTGACGGCTCGACGGGCGTGTTCCTGATAGCCCTCGTGCACGACGATGAGCGCTGGGCCGTAGAAGACTACCGCTGGCGTAAGGCACGCTGACCAGCGCTTCATGCGTTGCGGGCGCGCACCTCGGCAAACAGATCCAAGTACATCTCCACGACACGCGGCCAGATGTACGTGCGCTCGACGAACGACTGGCCCGACGCGCCGAGACGCGACGCGAGGGTCGGTCGCGTGATCAGCATTTCGCAGATCTCCGCGAGCTCGGCGGCGCTCCGGTACGCAAGACCCGCGCCGGCGCGGTACGTCATCCCCCACACCACCGGCGAGCGCGCATCGCAGATCACCGGGCGGCCGCAGGCCCACGCCTCGAGCACGATGATCGAGAGCGACTCGAGCAGGCTGGGCTGAACGAGCGCGACACAGCCCGCGAGCGCGTCGAACTTGTCCTCGTCGGACGTGCGGCCAAGGAGACGGATGTCGGGGCGCTCAGGGACGGGCATCTCGCGGTGACCCATCAGGACGAGCGTCGCGCGCGTGCCCTGGGTGCTCTGCCAGCGCTCGAACGCCTCGAACATCTGCCTGCACTGCTTGCTCTCGACGATGCGCCCGACGTAGAGGAAGTACGGCCCCTCGATCGCGTAGCGCTCGCGGAAGCGATCCGCGGAGCGGTCTGCGGGCACGTCGACGCCGACACCGGCGATCTCGTTCGGCACGCGCTCATTCCGAAAGAGCTGGTGCACCATCGCGCGCTCCTCCGCGGTGTTGAACGCGATCGCGCGCGGCGCGCAGAAGACGGGCTTGTAGATCGCGAGCCGGATCGCGGGCTCGTCGTGCGCGGTCGGGACGAGGACCGCGCGGTCCGGCGCGAGCGGTAGCCCGAAGGCGGTCGGGTAGTAGATGTAGGTGAAGAAGAGGACGTGGTCGACCTGCGGGGCGCGGCGATCCACGTACTCGAGCAGGTCGGGCGCGACCGGCCCCTGCGCCTCGACGAAGGCGCGCTCGTCGGCGAGGGTGTGCGTCGCCCGGAACGCGCGCCGTTCGTGGAACCGGAAGTCCTTCGCGCGCCCGCGCTCGACCGCGAAACGGTGCACCGGGACGCCGTCGACGACCGTCTGCCCGGCGGTGAACTCGTTCGCCCAGGTCCAGTAGTCGCGCGCCGTGGTCGTCGCGACCTCGACGTTGAAATGCGGCGCGAGGCGCTGCACGAGCGAGCGCGCGTCGCAGATGACCGGGCGGCCGCAGGCCCACGCCTCGAGCACGATGATGGAGAGCGACTCGAGCAGGCTGGGCTGCACGAGCGCGATGCACCCGCTGAGCGCGTCGAACTTGTCCTCGTCGGAGGTGCGGCCGAGAAGCCGGATGTCGGGACGCTCCGGCACGGGCATCTCGCGGTGACCCATGAGCACCAGCGTCGCGCGCGTGCCCTGGGTGTCCGGCCATCGCGCGAACGCCTCGAACAGCTGCCCGCACTGCTTGCTCTCGACGCTGCGCCCCACGTAGAGGAAGTACGGTCCCTCGATCGCGTAGCGCTCGCGGAAGCGATCCGCCGAGCGGTCGG
>JANMSU010000216.1:0-2319 GCA_031389835.1 Chloroflexota bacterium | reverse complement strand
TCCTTCGCGTCGAACAGGAGCCGCCCCCAGGTCGTCACGTCGGATGGGAATCCGAGCCCGAGGAACGAGAGCGTCGACTCGGTCAGGATCGCGCCGCCGACCCCGATCGTCGCGGCGACGAGCACCGGGCTCAGAACGTTCGGGATGATGTGCTTCATGATGATGCGGCTGTCCGGATCCCCCACCGCGCGCGCCGCCTCCACGAACTCCTTCTGCTTCAAGGACAGGAACGAGGCGCGCACCAGCCTGGCGACGGGCATCCAGTTCAGGATGCCGATCACGCCGACGATCATGAGGAAGATACCGAGCTCCGGTCCGAATGCGCTCCGCAGCGTGTCGCGGAAGAGATACACGATGACCAGCAGCAGCGGCAGGATCGGCAGGGACAAGAAGAGGTCGGTGAGTCGCATCAGCGGGCTGTCGAGCTTGGCGAAATATCCGGCGACGGCGCCGATGAATAGCCCGAGCGTGATCGCGATGAGCACCGACACGATCCCGACCGCGATGGAGATCCGCCCCCCGATCATCGCGCGAGCCAGGATGTCGCGGCCGAGGTCGTCCGTCCCAAACGGGTGCGTTGCGCTGGAACCCTGTAGGGACACCGTGAAGTCGATCTCGTCCAGCGGCGTGGTGTAGACGATGGGACCCACCAGCGTGAAGACGACGAGGAACAGGAACGTGACGAGACCGGCCATCGCGAGCTTGTGGCGGCTGAACTGGTACCAGGCGTCCTTCCACAGCGAGCGCGCGGGCCGGCGAAGCTCGACAGCCCCCGGGAGTCGCGTGAGCTCGATGTCGGTCGCGGCCACTACGAGTACCTGATCCGCGGGTCGAGAACGCCGTAGAGGACGTCGGCGATCAGGTTGAACAAGACGACCAGCACAGCGAAGATCAGCAGGATCCCCGCGACCACCGGAGTGTCGCCCTGACCGATCGACCGCACGAGGAGCTCGCCGATCCCGGGCACGCGGAAGATCTGCTCGGTGACGATCGCGCCCGCGAACACCGCCGGTATGCCTAGGGCGATGAGCGTGACGACCGGGATCAGGCTGTTGCGCAGGACATGGCGGAGCACGACGAAGCGCTCCTTGAGACCCTTGGCGCGCGCCGTGCGCACGTAATCGAGCGGCAGATGCTCGAGCATCTCCGAGCGGGTGTAGCGCGCGATCGTTGCCGTATTGAAAAGCGCCAGCACGGTGATGGGCATGATCGACTGCTTGATCTGGTCGCCGAGGGTCGCGAGGTTCGTGATCTTGAGCGTGGAGTCGTAGATGAACGGCAGCCAGTGCAGCTTCACGCTGAAGATGATGATCAGCAGAAGACCGGTGAAGAACGTCGGGACCGAGAATCCGATGAACGCGAAGGTCGTCGACATGTGGTCGAAGATGGAGTAGCGCCGGATCGCGGAGACCATGCCGATCGGCACGGCGAGCACCACACCGATGAGATACGCGACGCCGACAACGGCGAGCGTGTTTGGAAGGCGCTGCGCGATCAGGTCCATGACGGGTCCGCGGCTCATGAACGAGTACCCGAAGTCCAACTGCGCGACGGAGGTCACCCACTTGACGTAGCGGACCGGCCACGGGTCGTTCAGGCCGAGCGACTCGCGGATCCGCTCGCGGACCTCCGGCGGCACCCGAGGGTCTGCTCCGAACTGTGCCATGGGATCCGTGGGAGCGAGCGCGAGGATCGCGAAGACGACAAAGCTGATGACGATGAGTGTTGGGATGGCGATGAGGAGCCGACGCAGGATATATCTGCTCACTACTTGCCCCTCACCCTTTTCGATGACGAGGCTCGGATAGCGCGGTGGAGATCATCCACCGCGCTACCCTACCCCGGTTTCCTAGGTCCTGTCGGCTATTTCGCCCAGTCCGCGATCGAGGCCATCTCGGAGTCCCAGCCCGTCGGTACGACGTTCTTGAGAGTCTTCGAGATGCCCGAGGTGACCTGCGTCCGGCTCACGATCGGGATGATCACGACGTCCAGGATGAGGATGTCGTTCGCCTTGATGAACAAGGCGGCGCGCTTGGCCGGGTCCGCTTCCTTGCGGAGCTGCTCGATGAGCGTGTCGAACTCCGAGTTGCTGTACCGGCCGTAGTTGCCGGCGTTCCAGTTGTTCGACTTCTGCGCGATCTGCGCGGTGCTCCAGCCGTCCGTAAGGTAGGTGGTGAAGTCGGTGGAGTCGCTGTTGTTCGTGTACATCTCGACATCCGCGAAGAACTGGTTCGCGCCGTCGGGAGAGGTGTTCGTGAAGAACACGGCCGCCGGCACGGCCTTGAGCTCGACCTTGAAGCCCGCGGCTTCCCAGTTTTT
>JANMSU010000203.1:0-2911 GCA_031389835.1 Chloroflexota bacterium | reverse complement strand
CTCATGCTGCGCGGGCACGACCGCCCGGTCGAGCGCGCGGCGCCTGGCATCCGAGGGATCTTCTCGGGCGTGCGGCATCCGGACCGCGTCCTGCGTCTCGTCGCGATCGGTGGGATCGTGGCGCTCGGCTTCGGGTTCGTCGGTCCGCTCTTCAACGTGTTCTTCTTCGAGGGTCTGCACGCCCATACGCACGACATCGGCGTGACCTTCGCCTCCGGCTCGCTGTTCGTCGCGCTGGCCGCGCTGGCGGCTCCGTTCCTCGCGGCGCGCATGACGAAGGTGCAGGCGGTCGTGGGCACGCGCCTGCTGGCGGTCCCGTTCATCCTGCTCATCGGCCTGTCCCCGAACCTCGCCACCGTGACGACGGTTCTGACGCTGGCGGGCGTCGCATACGTCGTGCGCAGCGTGCTCGCGAACGCCGCCGGCCCGATCGCCGAGGCCTTCGATGGAGATCCTGGATCCCGGCGAGCGCGGCACGATGGTCGGTCTTCGGTCGAGCGCGCAGCAGATGTTGAGCGGCCTCGGGGCGTTCCTCGGTGCTCGCCTCATGGCGGGTGGCGATTACGTGACGCCATTCCTCGTGATGGCCTCGACGTACGCGGCATCAGCGGTCCTCTTCTGGGTATGGTTCCGTCCGGTCGAGCGCGGCGTCCAGTCAGTGCCTGCGATCGCGGTCGCCGGTGAGCCGGCCGACTGACCCAGCCCGGCGGCCGGCGGCGCGTTCCGCGAGACTAGGCGTACCCAACAAGAGGAGTACGTCGATTGGCTGCGAGCCCCACACGCTTTGTGATCATCGGCAACGGCGCGGCCGGCACGTACGCGGCCGAGCAGCTGCGCAAGGACGATGCGGCGGCCGAGATCATCATGATCGACGACGAGAAGTACACGCTGTACAACCGCGTGTCGCTCCCCCGCTACCTCAAAGGCGTGCGCCTCGAGCAGCGCGTGACCGTCCGGGATATGGAATGGCACGTCAAGAACCGGATCGATCTCCGACTCGAGACCCGCGTCACCCAGGTGAACTTCGAGGAGAAGACGGTCGCGATCGAGCCGGGATCCGCGCTGAAGTACGACAAGCTGTTGATCGCGACCGGTGGTCGCCCCAATCCCCTACGCGTTCCAGGTTCGGACGACGCGCCGTACCTCTTCAACTTCCAGTACTTCGACGAGACCAAAGCGATGGTCGCGCGGATGCCCGAGTCAAAGGTCGCCGTCGTCCTCGGGGGATCCTTCATCGGCTACGAGCTCACTGAGGCATTCGCGTTCCGGAAGCTGGAGACCCACTGGCTGCAGCGCGGCCCCTGGTTCCTGCGGCGCTCGCTCGACGAGCCAGGCGGGAAGGTCGTCTCGCACCTCGCCGAGGACGCGGGCGTGCACCTCCACTACGAAGAGTCGATCGAGAAACTCGAGCGAACCAACGGCCAGCTCAAAGTTCACGGGTCGAAGGGCTTCACAGCGACAGCCGACCTCGTGGGCGTGGGACTCGGACTCACGATGAACATCGACCTCTTCAAAGGCACAGCGCTCGAAACGAAGATCGGTGTACTCACGAACGAGTTCCTCGAGACTAATGTCCCGGACGTGTGGGCCGCGGGCGATGTGGCGGAGTTCTACGACGTCGTATCGCAGCGTCATCACCGCATGGGCACCTGGGACAACTCGCTGAACCACGGCCGGCACGTCGCGAAGAACATGCTGGGCGCGAAGCAGCCGTACGTCGAGGTGCCAACGTACGCCTCGGGGATGTTCAACTCCAACATCTCCGTCATGGGCGTGACGACGGAAGAGGAGCCCGACGCCGAGTCTCTGTACGAGGTCGACTACGACGCTCGCAACTACAAGCGCCTCTTCTTCCTCGGGGACAAGCTCGTCGGCGCGATCCTCATCGGGAAGATGAAGGGGCGCAAGAAGGTGCTCGAGCTCATCAGCTCGCGCACCCCGATCGAAGAGCGGCCCAGGGTCTTCGAGCTGCTCGCGATGCCGGAGGTGCCCGTCAAGCCGGCCGCGGCGGAATGACCCTTCAGCGTGTCACCTTCGTCGTGCCCGGTGGCGAGCTAGAGGGCACGCTTCATCTCCCCGAGACGCGGGCCGTCGGCGGCGCGGCCGTACTTCACGGTTTCGGTGGACATCCCGATCAGCCGCACATCATCGCCGCGTGCGAAGCGCTCGCCGTCGCCGGCGTGGCCGCTCTCCGCTTCGCGTACCGCGACCATCAGCCACCGCGCATGACGCTCGCGAGCGGCCTCGCCGATGCGAGCGGGGCGATACGCCTTCTCCGGGCGCATCCGGACATCCCTGAATCCGTCGGCGTCGTGGGCTTCTCCTTCGGCGGCGCGGTCGCCGCTCTCGTCGCCGGGCGCGACTCGCGCATCCGCGCCGCGGTGCTCGCCGCGGCACCCGCGCGCCTCGGGGACGACGAGAAGTTCAAGCCGATAGCGGAGGTCACGCGCACGCGAGCCCGCGTCCTTCTCATCTGGGGCGGCCGCGACACCCAGGTGCCGCTCACAAATGCGGAACGGTACGCTGCGGTGCTGTCGCAGGCGCGCGTTTCCCATCGCACCGTGATCGTCGAGGGCGGCGACCACGATTTCGCGCCGGCGGAGCCGCGGGACAAGATGGCGCAGGAGGTCAGTAAGTGGTGTCGCGAGAATCTCGCCCCATGAGCGCCGGGGTGCTGGTCCTGCATCCGTGGTGGGGACTCAATGACGATGTGCGCGCGTGCGCCCAGCGGCTTCGCGGCGAGGGCTATCAGGTGGCGACGCCGGACCTGTTCCACGGCCGTGTCGCCGAGACCATCGACGATGCGAAGGCGCTGAGCGGCGAGGTGAGCAAGAACTGGGAACGTGCGATGACGGAGATAGAGGAGGCGTTCGAAAAGCTCAGCCCACAGGCGGACCGTATCGCGGTGCTC
>JANMSU010000183.1:0-1884 GCA_031389835.1 Chloroflexota bacterium | reverse complement strand
AGGGCATCGAGGCCGGAATGTTCGTCAGGCCGATGATCGTCACCCCGCTCACAGTGACGGTCTTGCCGGCCTCGGTGAGCTCGCAGTTGCCACCGGTCTCCGCGGCGAGGTCGACGATCACCGAGCCCGGCTTCATCGTCGGGACCATCTCCTTCGTGATCAACACCGGCGCCTTGCGGCCTGGGATCGCGGCGGTGGTGATGATGATGTCGTTCTCGCGAGCCGCTTTCGCGAGGAGCTCCACCTCTTTGCGGTGCGCGTCCTCGGACAGCTCCTTCGCGTAGCCGCCCGCGCCGGCGCCGCTCTCGCCGAGGTCGATCTCGAGGAACTTCGCGCCGAGGCTCTGCACCTGTTCCTTCACGACCGGCCGCGTGTCGAACGCTTCGACGACGGCGCCGAGCCTGCGCGCGGTCGCGATCGCCTGTAAGCCGGCCACGCCCGCGCCGATGATCAGCGCCTTGGCCGGCGCGATCGTGCCGGCGGCGGTCGTGAGCATCGGGAAGAACCTCGGGAGTGCCGCCGCGGCCAGGAGGACGGCCTTGTAGCCGGCGACCGTCGCCTGCGACGACAGCGCGTCCATCGGCTGCGCGCGCGTGATGCGCGGGATCGCGTCCATGCTGAGGGCGGTCACCTTCCGCTCCGCGAGCGTGCGCGCCAGTTCGGTGTTGACCAGAGGCTGCAGGAACGCGATGAGCACCGTTCCCTCACGCAGCTTGCCGATCTCGGCGTCGGTCGGCCGCCCCACCTTTGCGACGAGCTCGGCGTCGAAGGCGTTGTCGACCATCTGGGCGCCTGCCTTCTCGTACGCCTCGTCGGGGAAGGCGGACGCCACGCCCGCGCCACGCTCGACGAGGACCGTGTTCCCGGCCTTTGCCAGCCGTCCGACCGTCTCCGGTACGAGCCCCACCCGGGTCTCGCCGGGCATGGTCTCCTTCGGAACGCCGATCTTCATTGGACGCGGAAACGCTAGCAGGTGCGCTGCCGTGCTGCGCGCGGTACCGTGCGCGACGGGGATGGAAGGTATCTGGGCGGTGCTGCGGGAGCGGCTCGATTACGCGTCGTTCGTGCCGCGGCTGGTGCCGGACATCGAGCGCGCGGAGCTGCGCCGACGCGATGGCAGCACTTACTACGTGTTGAAGAATCCCCGTGGCGGGCGCGGCGCCGGACTCTACGCGCGGCTCGAGCCGGAAGATCTGCGCCTCGTCGATCTCATGGATGGCCAGCGCAGCGTCCAGGACATCCTGGTCGCCCACCTCGATCGCCACGGCTCATTCGCGCTCGACCGGCTCGCTCGCGTCACTGCGGTGCTCGGGGCCAACGGTTTCTTCGGCGAGGAGCGACCTGCGATCTACGAGAAGCTCACGACTCGGCGCGCGATGCGCGATCCGCTGACCCGGCTCTCGACGCTTCTCCGCAAGCTGATCATGTGGGACATCGCGCGCTGGAACAACGCCGAGCGAGTCGTTGATATCGTGTATCGACTCGGCGGTCGCCTCGCCTTCACGCGCATCGGCGGGACGCTGCTGGTGCTCCTCGCGCTCGTGGGCATCGTGGTGTGGATCGGTGAGCTGGTCGCGGGACGTCACGGGCTAGCGACGGTACAGGGCAGCTACGTCCTCGGGATCCTGGCGTTGACCGTCTTGCAGGTCGTCTCGATCTCAGTGCACGAGGCTGGCCATGCGCTCGCGATCCGGCATTACGGACGCCGGGTCCGGCATCTGGGCCTGATGATCTATTACCTCTTTCCGTGCGCCTATGTGGACGCGTCAGACATGGCGATGGCCAGTCGCCAGCAGCGGATCGTCGTGTCCTTGGCGGGTCCGATCGGTGGCGCGGTCGTCGGGGCGATTTGTGCGATCGTCGCCATGCTCGACAGCGGCATTG
>JANMSU010000137.1:0-4085 GCA_031389835.1 Chloroflexota bacterium | reverse complement strand
CCCTTCGTGTACACCGCGCCGGGCAGGGTCTGGTAGTCGCTGTCCTCGAGCGCCTTCAAGAATTTCTCGCGGATGCGCGTATCCGAGGCGGCCTGCTCGAGCGTGATGCCCTTCTTTTCACGCTGAGCGCGGAGGGTCTCTCCGAACCGTGCCACTCCTAGTGCTCGCTGGGTCCGGCCGAGCCGTACACCTCACGGAACTTGCCCGGCCCGCGGTCGGGCCCGACGACTCCGTTGCGCTCCATGATGTCGATGAGCCGTCCGGCGCGAGCGAACCCGATCGTCATCTTGCGCTGAAGCATCGACACCGAGGCTTTGCCCTCGTGGCGGATGATCTCCACCGCCTCGTCGTAGCGCTCGTCCTCGCTCTCCTCGCCTTCGGACTCGCGGCGCGTCAGGCGGTCGGGCCCTTCCAGGACCTTCGCGTGCCTGTCGTACGACGTCCCGCCCTGCAGGGTCCAGTGACGGCTGATGAGCTGGATCTCCTGATCCGAGATGTAGACGCCCTGCGCGCGGATCGGCTTCGCGAGGTCCGGCCGAAGGACGAGCATGTCGCCACGTCCGAGCAGCTTCTCGGCGCCGGTCATGTCGATGATGGTGCGCGAGTCCACCGCCGACGCGGTAGCGAACGCGATGCGAGCCGGGATGTTCGCTTTGATGAGCCCGGTGATCACGTCCACCGACGGTCGCTGCGTGCCGAGTACAAGGTGTATGCCGGTCGCTCGAGCCAGTTGAGCGACACGCGTGATCTGCTTCTCAACTTGGATCGGCGCCTGGAGCATGAGGTCCGCGAGCTCGTCGATGACGAACACGATGTACGGGATGCGGTCCGTACCGGTGTGCTTCTCGTTGTACTGGCCGATGTTTCGCGAGCTCGTGCGGGCGAAGAGCCGGTAGCGGCGGTCCATCTCCCCGACGACCCAGAACAGCGCGTTCAGGATTTTGTCCGCGTCGGTCATCACCGGAGCGATCAGGTGCGGCACGTCGCCGAATGCGGTGAAGTCGACACGCTTGAGATCGCCGATGAGGATGCGCACGTCGTCGGGCGTCGCGTTGAGCAGCAAGCTGCAGAGGATCGAGCTGATGCTCACGCTCTTGCCCGACCCGGTCTGTCCGGCGACGAGCAGGTGCGGCATCGCGCCGAGGTCCAGCACGATCGGAGCGCCGGCCACATCGCGCCCGAGCGCGACCGTGAGCTTGGATGGTGATGCGCGGAAGATCGCGGTCTCGACGACGTCGCGCAGCGACACGAGACCGACCGCGATGTTCGGGACCTCGATGCCGACGACGCTTTTGCCCGGGATCGGCGCCTCGATCCGCAGCGTCCGAGCTGCGAGCGCGAGTGCGAGATTGTCGTTGAGCGATTCGACGCGCGAGAGAAGGACCCCGGGCGCGATCTTGAGCTCGTAGCGCGTGACCACCGGACCAGGCGTCACCTCGACGACCTTCGCCGTGATGTTGAAGTGCGCGAGCGTCTGCTCGATGACCTCGGCGCTCTTGCGGATCTCGACGCTGGTCCCGGCGTGACCCGCGTCGCCGAGGCCGAGGATGTCGAGCGGCGGGAGCGTCCACTTGCGGTCAGCTTTCGCGTTCAGCACTCCCTCTACGGCCACGTTCTTGTCGGGCAGCCCGGCGATGGACGGGGTGAAGGCTCCGCCCGGCGCCGAAGCCGCCTCGTCGGTCTCAGGGGGCGGTAGGAGGCGCAGGGCCGGCTTCGGGGGCTGGGGGGCTGCCTTGGGGCGCTCGACGGGCATGTTGATGCGGAGCGGCGGGGCCGGCTCGCCCACGTCCACCGGCGGCTCCTCCGCCGTCCGCCCGAAGCGCCCGGCGTTCCCGCCGGGCAGGCTCACACCGGGGCGAAGCGAGGTGCGGCGCTCCCACGCCGGACGGACGAGATCGCCGAGGGTGCGGTTGGAGGCCACGACGACGCCGACGAGCAGAAGCGCCACGAGCGCGATCGGTCCGCCGACATCGCCAAAGGCACCGGTCGCGATGCTCGCGACCGTCGCGCCGACAACACCACCCGCGCCCTGGCCCGTCGCCGGATCGCCGCGCTGATAGTGCTGCGCAATCGCGAGGAGCGCGACGAACACCAGCGCGCCGCCGGACATGGGAATGATCGCGCTGCGGCGCATGAGGCCGAACCACAGCTCCGCCGCGAGTGCGGCGAGGATGAACGGCACCACCAGGGCGCCCCACCCAAGACCCGAGACCAGGAACGAATGCCACCACTGCAAAACCGGCCCCTGGTCGGCGATGAGCGCGACGATCGAGAGCACCGCGAACGCCAGAAGCGCGATCGCGCCGACCTCATTGCGGATGCGCGGGTCGACCGCGGAGACCGCCCCGCGCTGCGGCCGGCGCTGCGATACCCGGCGCGCGCTCATACCTGCATGATCACCGGCAGCACCATCGGCCGGCGCTTCGTGCGCTCGTAGAGGTACGCGGTCACGCTGTCGTGGATCGAATCGCGCAGCGTCGCGACCTCAGCAAGGTGTTCGCCGTGTTGCGCCTCGCCGAGCCCGTCAAGGATGCGCTGCTTGGTGCGCTCGATGATGTCGGCCGCGTCTTCTTCAGGCACGAAGCCCTTTGTGACGATGTCCGGGCCGGACAGGACCTTGCCGGTCTGGCGCTCGATGGTGAGCACAACGAGGAAGATGCCGTCGCTTCCGATCGACCAGCGATCGCGCATGACCGACTGGCTCACGTCGCCGACGCCGAGGCCGTCGACGTACACCACGCCGGAGGCGACCTTCTGCCCCAGGCGCGCGCCGCGGTCGTCGATCTCGAGCGAGTCGCCGTTGGTGATGACGAACGCGTTCCCTGGCGCCACGCCAAGATCGATCGCGATGCGAGCGTGGCGCACGAGCATCCGGTACTCGCCGTGCACCGGGATGAAGTACTTCGGTCGCAGGATGTTGAGGAGCAGCTTCAGCTCTTCCTGGCTCGCATGACCGGAGACGTGCGGCCGCACGCCGGCGTCGTAGATGACCTCCGCTCCGAGCTTGAAAAGGTTGTCGACCGTGCGGCTCACGAGCTCCTCGTTGCCGGGGATCGGGGTGGCTGACATGACCACGGTGTCGCCGTCCTTGACCGCGACGTGACGGTGGTCACCGAGCGCCATGCGCGACAGCGCGCTGGTGGGCTCTCCCTGGCTACCGGTCGTGATGATGCAGAGCTCGTGGTCCGGGAGCTTGTCGATCTCCTTCGGCTGGATGAGCGAGCCCTCCGGGAAAGTGAGGTACCCGAGCTCGCGCGCCGTGCGGGTGTAGTTCTCCATCGAGCGCCCGATGATCGCCGTCCGTCTTCCCCACGCCGCCGCCACATCCACGATCTGCTTGATCCGCGAGATGTTCGACGCGAACGTGGTGGTGATGATCCGACCGGGCGCGCGCGACATGATCGCGTCGAGCAGGTCGCCGACGTGTCGCTCCGACTGCGTGTACCCGGCGACCTCCGCGCGCGTCGAGTCCGAGAGCAGCAGGAGCACGCCGCGCGCGGCGATCTCAGAGAGACGGGCGAAGTCGGTCTGCTTCCCGTCCACCGGTGTGTGGTCGAACTTCCAGTCACCGGAGTGCACGATCGTTCCGTAGCGCGTTTCGATCGTCAGCCCGACGGCGTCGGGAATGCTGTGGCACACGTAGTACGAGTCGCACGCGAACGGCCCGACCTTGAATGGCGTGCCGGGCGTGATCTCGGTCGCGTTCACCTTGTCGGCGAGCTTGTGCTCGCGAAGCTTCGTGCGCATGAGGCCGAGCGTCAGCTTCGTGCCGTAGATCGGGACATCCGGAAGATCGCGCAGCACGTATGGGAGTGCGCCCATGTGGTCCTCGTGCGCGTGCGTGAGGATGATCCCGCGCACCTTCGCCTTGTTCTCCCGCAGGTACGTGATGTCGGGGATGACGAGATCGATGCCGAGCATCTCCTCATCGGGGAACATGAGACCGGCATCGACAACGACGATGTCGTCGCCCTGCTCGATGGCGAGCATGTTCTTGCCGATCTCGCCGACGCCACCAAGGGGGATGACGCGCAGAACGTTAGCCAAAGAGCGTCATCTGATCCGCTGTCTTTTTCTCCCCCACG
>JANMSU010000111.1:0-12549 GCA_031389835.1 Chloroflexota bacterium | reverse complement strand
CTGATCCCCGGCGTTCGCGATCTCAACATGTACGCGCTCGGCGATGCGCTCACCTTCGGGGCGATCCTCGGGTTCCTGGCGGCGATCTTCGGCGGATGGCTCGGCGGCTTGCTCGCGCCGTCCCACCTGGTCGCGGCCACCCCGTCCGTCCGGCCGGTCCCGGCGCGGACCCCTGCGCCAATGGCGCGGGTCACGGAACGGCGCGAAGTCGTGACCGAGCGTCCGCGGCGCGTCCTCCCGGCCTTCGGTCAGAAAGGTGGCGAGCGTGTCGAGACGGACGAAGTGCACACGACTCGCGTCGGGGACACGGTCCGAGACCGCTCCTAAGAGGCTCCAAAACGCCTTTCGAGGGCCGGAAAGCTGAACTGGTCTTACCACTCGCGCGTATCCTCCTCAACGACCTGCGAAGAGCGGTTCGGGAGGGGTGTGCATGACACGTCTGCTCGCGATGCTTACGACACTCGCCCTCGTGCTCGGCGCGTGCGCCGGAACCCCCGGTACGGGCACGACAGGTGGAACGGCGACAGGCTCGCCCGCGGCCGCGACGGCGACGTACGGCGGCACCATCACCTTCGCACTCGAGAACGACGTCAGCAATCTGGATCCGATGCTCTCCGGTCTCTTCGTGGATCGGAACATCCACTACGCGATGTACGACTCGCTGGTGCGGGTCGACCCCAAGGGAACCATCATCCCGTGGCTCGCCGAGAAGTGGACGACGTCCACCGACGGCAAGCAGGTGACCTTCAATCTTCGCCAAGGTGTGAAGTACCACGACGGCTCGGCTTTCGATGCCGCGTCGGTGAAGTGGAACATCGAGCGGTACAAGACGGGGAAGGGCTCGCTACGAACGGGCGACCTCTCGCTCGTCGACACCGTCGATGTCGTCGACGCTGCGACCGTCCGATTCAATTTGAAGCAGGCCTTCTCGCCGCTCCTCGGCGCGCTCGTGGACCGCGCCGGCATGATGCTGAGCCAGAAGGTCGTCGACACGATGGGCGCGGACTTCACCCTCAAGCCATTCAAAGCCGGGACCGGTCCCTTCATCCTGAGCGAGGCCGTGAAGAACGACCACTACACGCTCGACAAGAACCCGGACTGGTGGGGCAAGGACGCGGCCGGCAACAAGCTGCCGTTCCTCGACAAGATCATCGTCAAGCCGATCCTTGACGCGGACGTGCGTCTCACCAACCTCCGCACGGGCAACGCGCAGATCCTGAACAACATCACCGGCAAGGACGTCCCTGCGGTCAAGGCCGACACCTCACTCACATACAGCGAGGTCGGTTCGTTCGCCTGGAACAGCATGATCCCGAACGAGACCACGGGGTTCCTCTTCAACGAGAAGCGCTACGTGAAGGCCGTCTCGATGGCCATCGATCGCGACGAGATCCTCGCGAAGGGACCGGCGCAGGGCGTCGGCCTTGTTGGCTGGGGTCCGATCTCGCCCGCGCACTTCGCTTGGGACTCCGCTTTCAAGCCGTATCCGAAGGCGGATATCGAAGGCGCGAAGAAGCTCGTCACGGAGGTGGGCAAAGGCCCACTGAAGTTCGAGCTGCTCGTGTCCTCGGGTGACGCCGCGATCCTTCAGCTCGCGCAGCTGATCCAGGCGCAGCTCGCGAAGGCGGACATCACCGCAGACATCAAGACGCAGCTGTTCAACGACATCGTGACCCTGCAGCAGGCCAAGAAGCACCTCGGTATGACGCTTATCGGTTGGTCCGGCCGGCTCGATCCGGACGGCAACACATACGACTTCGTCGTGACGGGCGCGCCGAACAACGACTCGGGCTACTCGAACGCGAAGGTCGATGAGCTCATGAAGGCACAGCGGGCCGAGTCGGACCCCGCGAAGCGGAAGACCATGCTGCTCGAGGCACAGAAGATCTACGTCGTGGACGACCCCTCGCGCGTGTGGTACGGCTTCGGCGTTTCGCCGCTCATCACCGTGAAGAACCTGATCGGAATGGAGTCCTACCCGGACCGCATCCCACGGTTCCAGGCCGCACAGCTGCGCAAGTAACGCATCTGAATAGATAGAGCGGAGGCGACGGAGTGACGACATACATCCTCCGTCGCCTCGTGCTCATGATTCCCGTCGCGTTCCTGGTAACCATCGGCGTCTTCGCGCTCGCGCGCCTTTCTCCCGCTGATCCGGTGCTCGTCTTCGCCGGCGAGGAGCGCGATCCCGAGGCGCTCGCGGCGATCCGCAAGGACCTCGGCCTCGACCAACCGCTGCCGGTCCAGTACGTCGCGTGGCTGACGCGTGCGGTGCAGGGCGACCTCGGCCGCTCGTTCCAGAACAAGCAGAAGGTCTCGGAAGCGATCCTCGAACGGCTGCCGGCGACGTTCGAGCTCGGACTCGCCGCGCTCACGATCTCCATCACGTTCGCGTTGATCGTGGGCATCCTCTCGGCGGTCAAGCGCAACTCGGTCGTCGATCTGCTGTCGTCGAGCGTCACCCTGATGGGCGTCTCCTTTCCGAGCTTCTTCCTCGGCATCGTGCTTATCCTGTTGTTCGCGTACGTAATACCCGGGCGCATCTTTCCGCCTGGCGGCTACGTGCCATTCACGACCGACGCGGGTGAGAACCTTCGGCGCCTTGTCCTGCCCGCGGTGACGCTGGCGACGGCCAGCCTCGCGGTGAACCTGCGTCAGGTCCGCTCGAGCCTGCTGGATGTTTTCGGCCAGGAGTACGTGCGCACCGCGCGGGCGAAGGGACTGCGCGAGCAAACGATCATCGTGCGGCACGCGCTGAAGAACGCGCTCATCCCGGTCGTCACGCTGGTGGGCATCCAGATCGGTGCGATCATCGAAGGGGCAGTCATCACCGAGACCATCTTCTCCTGGCCGGGAGTAGGGCGACTCGTGGTGCAGGCCATCCCTTCGAACGACTATCCGGTGGTCCAGGGCGTGGTGCTGGTGTCCGCGCTGTCGTTCATGTTGAGCACGCTCCTCGTCGATGTGCTCTACGCGTGGATCGACCCGCGCATCTCGTACGACACGGCGAAGGCCTGATGGCCGGCACGACGGTCCCCATCGCGCTTCCGAGAGCCAGCGACGATCGCCTGGCGTCCGCGATCTATTTCCTGCGGCGCAATCCGCGAATGATCGTGGGCGGCGCGATCGTGCTCGCCTGGCTGATCATCGCCATCTTCGCTCCGTTTCTCGCGCCGTACGACCCGATCAAAGTGAACGTGACCGATTCGCTGATCCCGCCCGGCGCCGCGCACTGGCTCGGGACCGACGACCTCGGGCGGGACGTCCTCTCACGGGTGATGTGGGGCTCGCGTGTGAGTCTGTCGGTGGGCGTGATCTCGGTATCGATCGGGCTCCTCGTCGGCACATCCGTCGGTCTCGCCGCCGGCTATCTCGGCGGCAAGTTCGACCTTTTCATCATGCGCGGGATCGACGCGCTCCTCGCGTTCCCAGCGCTCATCCTCGCGATCGCGATCACCTCGGCGCTCGGGCCGCAGATCCAGAACGCGATGATCGCCATCGGCATCGTCGCGATCCCCGCGTACGCCCGACTCACACGCGGTCAGGTGCTCGCCGTGCGAGCGCGCGAGTACATCGTCGCTGCGCGCACCATCGGCGCGTCTCCGCTCCGCATCGTGATGAGGCACATCTTCCCGAACATCATGAACACGCTCATCGTCCAGGCGACGCTCTCCACGGCGTTCGCGATCCTCGCCGAGGCGGCGCTGTCGTTCCTCGGCCTCGGTCCACAGCCTCCCTATCCGTCCTGGGGACAGGACATCAACTATTCCCAGCGCTATCTCGCCAACCTGAAGTGGTGGATGAGCGTGGGCCCCGGCATCGCCATCTTCACCGCGGTCTTCGGGTTCAATTTCCTCGGGGACGCGCTTCGAGACGCGCTGGATCCGCGCCTCCGGCGGTCGGGAACCTAGTACCTCAGTACTAGTCCTTACCGATACCCGTCCGTGGCTGCTCGCTTCGTCGCTCGGTGCTACTCCATAGCTCACATGCATGTAAGCCAGGTCGCATATGACCGCTTCGTCGTGGAGCTCCCGCCGGCCGACGCGGAGTACCGTCCGCTCGCCGACCCGGAGACACTCGCCGAAACGGCCGCGTGGCTCTGGGACTTCGGGCCGACGCCGCTGCTCGCGGTCGTTGGCTACGACGGCGCCGCTCCGAGCTGGCTCTCCGCATGGTCACCGCACAAGATCGACGCGGCCCACGAAGGCTCGAAGCGTGGAGCCGCCGTCCTCATCAGCGAACGATCGGACCTCGAACGCTTCCTCTCCGAAGGCGCACCGCACGAGCACACCGAGCTCCTGTGGCCGAGCATTTCCGAGGCGAAGACGTTCGAGGCCCTGCACGCCGGCGGCAACGCGTGGCTGAAGACGATCGACGCGCACGCCAAGATCGCGAACAAGGGCGAGCGCTTCGAAGTGGAGCAGATCGAGCCCTAGAGCGCGGCCGCGGATTCCTTCACGGCTTCGACTTCGGCAGCTTCTGTTGCGCCTCGGCGCCGAGCTCGCGCGTCCGAACGAACGCGGCGTACACCGCGCGCGACAGCACGGTGCGCATCGTCCCCTTCTCGAGCTCGTAGATCGCCGCGGCGCTGGTGCCGCCGGGCGAGGTGACCATATTCCGCAGCTCCGCCAGGTGACGTCCGCTCTTGCGCGCGAATACTGCGGAACCTTCCACGGTGCGGAGCACGAGCTCTTCCGCGACGCGACGCGAGAATCCGAGATGCACGCCGGCGTCCACGAGAGCCTCCATCAAAAGGAACACGTAGGTCGGCCCGGTCCCAGAGAGCGCGGTCGCCATGTCGACCATGCCCTCCTCCTCGACCTCGATCTCTTCGCCGAGCGCGCTTAGGATCGCCTTCGCGCGGTCGCGCTGATCGCGCTCGACGCTCGGGGCGGCACACCAGGCAGTGATGCCCATGCCGATCTGCGCCGGCGTGTTGGGCATCGCGCGCACGATCGTCGCGTGGTCGAGGCCCTCGCGGAGCACAGCGAGCGGTGCGCCCGCAACGATCGAGACGACGAGCTGGTCGGCGCGCAGTTTCCCGCGCAGGTCGCGAAGCACAGCGGAAAGCATCTGGGGCTTCACGGACAACACGACGACGTGCGCACCCTCGGCGGCGTCAGCGTTCGATGCGAGCGCCTTCACGCCGAACTGCTTGGCGAGCTCCGCGCGGGGCTCGCGCCGCGGTCCGGTGACGAAGACATGTGTCGGCGGCACGAGATGCTTGTCGAGTAGGCCGCGGATCATCGCCTCCGCCATCGTGCCGCCGCCGATGAACGCGAGGCGCTTTCCCTGCAGCGTCACGCTAGCGGCTCCCCATCAGCGGATGATACGGACGAGATCGCCGCCGTCGAACAGACCGCGCGTCTCGATGCCGACACGGTCGAAGGCCTGCGGCGGGATCCCGATGTCGGCGAGGAGCAGGTCGCCGACGAGTGCACGCGACCGCGTCGTCATGAGGCCGCGCTTCGGCAGCGCTAGCGTGACGGTGAGCGCGGCGCGAATGGTCACGCCGAGCGGTTCGCCGGTGTCCGGATGCAGGCCGGAGGGCAGATCGACCGCGAGGATCGGGAGGCGCGACGCGTTGGCCGCACGGATGAGATCCGACACAGCCTCGCGCGGCGGGCCGGTGACGCTGTAGCCCAGAAGGCCGTCGATGATGAGGTCGGCGTCCTCGGTGGCAGCGTCGAGACGCACACCGAGCTTCGCGAGGATGTCGAGCTGCCGGCGTGCGAGTGGGCGCAGCCGCTCCGCTGGGCCCGAGAGGACCGCGCTGACCATCGCGCCCCAACCGAGCAAGTGACGGAGAGCGCCGAGCGCGTCACCGCCGTTGTTCCCACTCCCGACGAAAGCGACGACGTTCTTGCCTGCGACTCCGCCGACGAACAGCCGCGTTGCGAAGGCGATCTGATGCGAGGCGTTCTCCATCAGCAGCTCGAGCGGTATGCCGAGCTCCGCCGACGCGATCCGGTCAGCCTCGGCCATCTTCGCCGCGGTCGCGGTTGCGACATCGCGGAGCGTGGGCAGGCTATCGAAGGAGACCACCCCACGAGGCCGGGTCGACGTCGGCATCCGGCTTCTCGCCGAGGATCACGATCTTTGGCACCGAGAACGTCGTGTCGGTGATCCGAAACGTCGAGACCGCCGCAGGCGAAGCGTCGCGCAGCCGGCGGCGTACCTCGTCGGCGCGGGCCGCCGGCGTCTGTGATCGTTCGAGCCAGCCTTCGGTGGTGAGCATCGTCGTCATGAGGTCCGACGCGATGGACGTGCGGAGACCCGCACCCTCGAGCAGCGCGCGCCAGCCGTCGGCGGTCTCGTTCCGCACGTGCGAGGCATCGCGCAGCGTCTCGAGCTCGTTGATGAACGCGTCGAGCGCCGGATCATCCGGCGCGTAGTTGTCGACGAGGACGAAGCGGCCACCGGGACGCAGTACGCGCGCGACCTCGCGGAACGCGGAGGCGCCGTCGTGAAAGTGGTGCGCGGCGAGACGGCACGTCACCAGATCGAAGGTCGTGTCCGCGAAGGGCAGCGTGCTCGCGTCGGTCTGCGCGAATGCGGTGTTGGCCGCGGTCACGACGCTCGCGCGTCCTGCCTGCATCATTTCCAGCGTCGCGTCCGCGCCAACGGCGAACGACACCAGCGGCGCGATCCGCCGGAGCGTGTGGCCCACGCCGCACCCAAGGTCGAGGGCGCGCTCGCTGCTCCGTTGCGCGGCGACCGCGAGGAGCCGCTCGAGATCCTCACCGGACGCGTGCGTGGCGCTCGACACGTACGCGGCGGCGGTCTTGCCGAACTGCGCGCGCACATCCTTCACTGACCCATCCACTTCTCCATACTGCCTCTCGTGCGCGTCGGTCGTTTCCAGGTCGAGATCTTCAGCGACGGCATCTTCAGGCTCGACGGCGGCATGCAGTACGGCATCGTGCCGAAGGTCCTTTGGGAGAAAGAGCAGCCCGCGGACGAGCGCAATCGTGTCGCGCTGGACATGAACTGCCTGCTCATCCGCGATGGCGCTGGCAACGTCGTTGTGGTCGAGACGGGAGCGGGTCCGAAGCTCAGCGAGCGCTCGAAGCGGAACTTCGGCATCGACGAGCCACCGCGGCTTCTCGATGAGCTCGCGCGGCGCGGCGTGCGGCCGGACGAAGTGACTCTCGTCGTCAACACCCATCTGCATTTCGACCACTCCGGCGGGAACACGTACCTCGACGGCGACAAGCTCGTCGCGACGTTCCCCCGCGCCTCATACGTGTTCCAGCGGCTCGAGTGGGCCGACGCGAACACGCCGAACGAGCGCACCCGAGGCTCGTACTTCGCCGACGACTTCGTGCCCCTCGAGGCGGCGGGCAAGCTCGAGCTGATCGACGAGAGCGTCGAGATCCTGCCGGGCATCCGGCTCGACAGGATCCCGGGTCATACACGCGGTACGCAGACGGTCCGCGTGAGCGATGCCGGTGAAACGCTGTTCTTCTCATCGGACTTCATGCCCGACCGGCACCACCTGCGTCTGCCATGGATCCCCGCAATGGATCTGTTCCCGCTGGAGACGCTCGCGGCGAAGAAGATGATCCTGCCGCGCGCGGTCTCCGAGCGATGGATCGTCGGCTTCACGCACGATCGGCCGCGCTTCGGACGGATCACAGAGCAGGAAGGAAAGCTTCGCTTCGACGAAGTGGCGGAATGACGACCGCCTCAACTGTCATCGTGGGAGGTGGCGTGGTCGGCTGCGCTGCGGCGTTCTTCCTCGCCGAGCGCGGCGAGCACGACGTCGTGCTACTCGAGCGAGACAAGCTGGGGCAGGGGACGAGCAGCGGCGGTCTTGGAGGCATCCGCCATCAGTTCGAGGACGAGCTCGACGTGCGGTTGTCGAAGCTCGCCGTCGCGTTCTGGCGATCGTTCGAAGACCGCACCAGCGCGAAGCACGACTTTCAGCAGCGTGGCTACCTGTTCATCGCGGGCACCCTGGAAGGCCTGTCTCAGCTCCAGGCTCCTCTATCCATGTATGAGGGCGTCGGCGTGAATGTCGAAATGGTCGACCTGCCCGAGATCGAGCGGCTCGTGCCGGGCATCCGCACCGATGACCTGGTCGGTGGGCGCTTCGGCGCCGAGGATGGCTACGGCGATCCGATCGAAGCGCTCGCGGGATTCGCCGCTTCCGCGCAGCTGGGTGGCGTGAAGATCCGCGAGGGCGCCGCCGCGACGGAGATCCTTCGTGAGGGTGATCGCGTGACGGGGGTGCGGACGTCCGACGGCGTGATCTCATGCGAGCGGGTACTGCTCGCGACCGGTTGCTGGACCGCCGCGATCGCGGCGACCGCCGGTGTCGCGGTGCCGATCTGGGCGTACGCGCGTTCGATCATGGAGTCCGGCCCGTTTCCAGCTCTGGCTCGCGTCCCGATGGTGATCGAGTGGGAATCCGGCTTCCACTTCCGGCCGAAGGGCGCGAGGCAGCGCTTTGCGATGCCGAACCTCACCGCCGACGGTCGGGTCGAGAAGGGTCCTGGCTCGCCGCCCGCGGCATTCGTTCCTGGCGAGTTCGGCCAGCTGGTGGTCCCGCCTTCGCTCGAGCCGTGGCTGCGCGCGCGCGCGGCCTGGCGACATCCGCTGTTCGCGGACCTGCGCATCACCGATTCGTGGTCCTGCTATTACGAGATGACGCCCGACGACCACCCCGTCGTCGGCGCCGTGCCAGGCGTCGCGGGTCTCTACATCGCGGCCGGCTTCTCCGGGCACGGGTTCATGCATACCCCGGCGACCGCACAGCTCGTCGTCGAGGAGATGCTCGACGGACGCGCGCATACCCTCGACATCACCGACCTCTCACTCGAGCGCTTCGCGAGCGGCCGCCGGCCTTTCACCGCCACGGTGCTCTGATCTGACGAGGTGAACGTGCGCGTCACCAGCTTCCTCGACGGCGCGCGCGGAGCGACAGGTCACGCCGTCATCGTCGACGTCTTCCGCGCCTTCACAACGGCGGCCTTCTGTATCGCCGCCGGTGCGCGCGAGATCGTGCTCGTCGCCGACCACGAGCAGGCGCTCGCGCTGAAGCGCGACGATCCGTTGCTATTCCTCACGGGCGAGATCGACGGCCGCCCGATCCCGGGCTTCGACGTCGGCAATTCCCCGTCCGCGACCCTGCCCCTGGACCTGACGGGCCGCCGCGTGGTCCAGCGCACGAGCGCGGGGACTCAAGGCGTGCACGCCGCGACCCGAGCGAGCGGCATCGTCCTCGGCAGTTTCGTCATCGCTGAAGCGACGGTCGCCTATCTGCGTCGCAGCGCACAGGACGTCACAGTTGTCGCGATGGGACACGGTGCGGCGGAGATCGCCGACGAGGATGAGGCGTGTGCCCGTTACATCGCCGCGCGCCTCGGGGACGCTCCTATCGACATCGCCGCGATCGTCGCGTCACTTTGGAAGGACGAGGATCCGAACTGGCCCGACTGGTTCCCGCGTCGTGACGCCGAACTTGCTTGTGAGGTCGACCGCTTTGATTTCGCGCTGCCGGTCACGCGTGAGGGTGGTCTATTCGTGGCGCGACCGGTAAGGTCAGAGCCATGAGGCGCCTGCGCGGACCTTGGTCGCTGTCGACACGGCTGACTCTGCTCATTGCGGTCCTCGCGATACCGGTCCTGCTCATCATCGGGCTGTCGTACGCGGATCAGGACCGCGAGCGACGCGCGAGCGAGCTTGACACCGCAACTCGCTCCGCCCGCAACGGCGCATCCATCGTCGACGGATTCCTGCGGGATCTCGAGAACACGACGTTCGTGATGGCCGGCGTCCTCGCGGGCAGCACACGACCCTACGACCAGGCGAACTTCGGCGCCCTCCTGGGCTCCCTCGCCAGGGCGTATCCGGAGGTGCGTGCGATATTCATCACCGATCCGAGCGGCAAGGTCGTCGCATCGGGCACGGGCGAAGGCATCGGCGTCGATCTGTCGTCGCGCACGTATGTCGCAACGCTCAAAGGTGGCGCCGAGCGTGTCTGGAGCGGCTCGATCAGCGGCCTGCAGACAGGAGACATCACCGTCGCGTTCGGTCGGCCGATACGGCCGGTCGGCGGGACCACTCGGGGCTTCGTCATCACCGCGTTCTACCCGGAGCGCGTTCTGCAGGCGCTGCGCGTGGACGTCCCGCCCGATGCGCAGCTCGCGCTCATCGACGAGCGCGGACGGCTTCTGTACGCGTCCGACCGTACGGAACCCGCGACGACCGAGATCGATCTCATCGACGCGCCGGGAGTCCGCGACGCGCTCCAGGGAAAGGTCGTGCCGATCGACGGCGTCGCGACCCCGCTGGGCACCGACCGCCGCTATGGCGCGCTCGCGCCGATCGCTCGCACCGGCTGGGCGCTGGCGATGACGCGGCCGCTCGCCGCACTCGAGACGGAGCTCCTCACACGCCTGGTCGGCGACGCGGCGCTGGTCCTGGGCACGCTGCTCGTCGCGGCGCTGCTTGCCGCGTTCGTCGCGAACCGCCTGGCGCGACCGCTGCGCGAGCTCTCGCGCAGCGCCGCGGCCATCGGGCGCGGCGACCGGCCGGTGATCCCCCAGGTCACGGGCGGCGCCGAAGTGGAGCAGCTGTCGGCGGCGATGCGGTCGATGCAGGCCGCGGTGGCACACCGCGAGGACGATCTCCGGCTGCTCGCGACGGCGAGTGAGCGCCTCACCGAGTCGCTCGAGTACACCGAAACACTCAGCACCGCTGCGGACGTCGCCGTCCCGGACTTCGCGGACTGGTGTGTCGTCGATGTCGTGGACACCGGACGTGTTACGCGCGCCGCTGTCGCGCACGCCGATCCGACGAAACAGCCCCTCGCCCAGCGACTGCACGAGACGTATCCACCAGATGTCGCCAGCTCGCGAGGTCCGATCGGACGCGTCGTCGCGTCGGGGCGCGAGGAGCTGAACGGCAACACGTCAGACGAGTTTCTCGTCGACGCCGCGCGTGGACCCGTCGAGCTCGCGCTGTACCGCGAGCTCGGGCCGCGCTCCTACATCTGCGCCCCACTTACGATCGGCGGCCGGGTGCGCGGAACGATCATGTTCATCACCGCGGAGTCCGGTCGCGTGTACACCGAGGCAGATCTCCCGCTCGCGCGCGAGCTTGCGCGGCGCGTCGCTGTCGGCATCGAGAACGCACGGCTGTATTACGAAGTTCGTCAATCCGTTCGGACCCGCGACGATTTCCTCTCCGCCGTCGCCCACGAGCTGAAGACGCCCCTCACTGTGATCAGCGGGACGACGCAGCTGTTGCGGCGCCGGATCCAGGGCGATGAGCTCGCGGCGGCGTCGCCAGGCCTCGACCGGATCATGAGCGCCGTCGGCCGCATGACCGCGTTCATCGAGGAGCTCCTCGAACTGGTGCGCAGACAAGCCGATCCCACTCTCGATCTCAATCGCGCGCCGACCGATCTCACAGACCTCGTCCGTCGTGTCACGTCGGAGCTCACCGAGCTCTCACGCGGGCAGGCGGTCGACGTCGAGACGGAGGGACAGGTCGTCGGCGAATGGGACGCCGTGCGCCTCGAGCGCGCGGTCGCAAACGTGCTCGGGAACGCCTTCAAGTACAACTCCGCGACAGGCCGAGTCATCGTCCGCATCGGGATCGAGGAATCGCCACAAGGTCGTGTCGCGTTCTGCGCCGTCACCGACGAAGGGATCGGCATCCCCGAGGCGGACGTCGCGCGGATCTTCGATCGTTTCGCGCGCGGCTCGAATGTGGCGGGACGGATCACCGGCAGCGGCGTCGGCCTGACCATCGTTCGGCAGATCGTCGAACAGCACGGAGGGACCGTCAGCGTGACGAGCGCGGTCGATCGCGGCAGCACCTTCACGATCCGGCTTCCGCTCACCACCGTGCCGGCGGCGCTCACCGCCGCGAACTAATACTCTTCCGAGGTGCCCGGCACCGTCCTCATAACTGGCATCACGGGATTCGCGGGCAGCCATCTCGCCGAGCGGTTCGTGACACGCGGCGATGACGTGCACGGCATCGCGCACGAGGATCCGCCGTTTCCGCACCTCGCCACAATCGCTGATCGCGTGCACGTGCACCGCGGGAACATCCTGGATGTCGCGGCCGTTAGCGCCGCCCTCGCCTCGGCTCGTCCCGATGCGGTCGTGCACCTTGCGGCGCAGGCGGTCCCGACGCTCGCGGCGCGCGACCCGGTCGCCGCGGTGCGCGTCAACGTGCTGGGCACGGCAACGCTGCTCGCCGCCCTCGATGCGCATCCGGAGATCCGCTTCGTGATGGCGTCGAGCGCCGACGTGTACGGCGCTCCTGACTCAGAGATCGTCGACGAGAGCGCACCGCTGCGGCCCGCGAATGTCTATGCCGCCACGAAGGTCGCGTCCGAGGCACTGGTACGGGAGTTCGGCGATCGTCGGTCCGTGCCCACCACGTTGCTGCGTCCCGCGAACCAGAACGGTCCGCGACAGCATCCCGGACTTGCAGCGTCGGCGTTCGCCAAGCAGATCGCCTTGAATCGAGAGCACCGTGCCTCACCACCGGTTCCGCGACGCCGGCCTCGGCCTCGGCGATCTGCTT
>JANMSU010000071.1:0-14887 GCA_031389835.1 Chloroflexota bacterium | reverse complement strand
ACGTCGGTGAACCTCACGGCGATCATTGAGCCCGGCGATATCGCTCGAAAGCACTTCCTCGATTCCTTCACCGCCTACGCCGTCCGTCGTTGGACCGGCCGCGAGCGCGTCATCGACGTGGGCAGCGGCGCCGGCTTCCCGGGTCTTGCGCTCCGCATCGCTTTGCCGAAGATCCGCGTCACGCTGGTCGAGTCGGTCGGCAAGAAGGTCCGCTTTCTCGAAGATGTGTGTGCGCTGCTTGGCCTCACCGACGTCGAGATCCGCAACGAACGTGCGGAGGCGCTGGCGCGCGAGCGTCGCGATCAGTACGACGTCGGCACCGCTCGCGCCGTGGGGACGCTGGGAATGGTCAGCGAGTACCTCCTCCCGTTCCTGCGCGTCGGTGGCGACGCGATCGTCTGGAAAGGACGGGTAGACGCGGAGCTGCCGGGCGCACAGAAGGCCTGCGCGGCGCTGGGCGGCGAGATCGCGTCGATCGTGCCGACGGCCTCGCTCGGCGTCGGCGACGTGCTGCCTGGTCGGAACCTCATCGTCGTGCGCAAGATCCGCCCGACGCCGCCGCGCTACCCGCGCACCTCCGCCGAAGCGCGTCGCCGTCCGTGGTGATCGTTCCATCGGTCGACGTGCGTGCTGGAAAGGTCGCGTACCGCGGGGGCATCGGCGCGGAGATCTCGCCGGGTGACCTCGCGGCACGTTACGTCCGCGAGGGCGCCGACGAGCTGCATCTGGTGGATCTGGACGGAGCCGAGCGCGGCGAGTACGTGAACGCCCAGCTGCTGGCGGACATCGCGCGTGCGGCCGCGGTGCCGTGTCGTCTGGCCGGCGGCATCTCATCGCTCGCGAAGGCGGACGACGCGATCGCGTCGGGCTTCGCGGGCGTGCTCTTCTCGAGCGCCGTATTCGGCGACGATTCGTTGCTGCGCCGCATTGCGCGCCTCGGCGACCGCGGCGTCGTGGAGATCGAGGCGGCGGACGGAGCGCTCGCGCCTCGCGGCGGCGACGCGGACCTGGTGCGGCGCGCCGCGGGCCGGGATGCGACCGAGGCCGCGGAGATCGCCACGCTGCGCGGCATCCGTGCGCTGTACGTCGTCGACACGAGCGCGGACGGCAGGCTCGGCGGCCCGCCGCTCGTCCTCATGGAGCGCCTTCGCGCGAAGACCGGGCCCGATATCCGCTTCCACACCGGTGGCGGCGTACGCGATGTCGACGACGTGCGCGTGCTCGCGCGGTGGGGCGCCGCCTCCGTCGTGATCGGCCGCGCGTTCCTCGACCGTCGTTTCACGCTCGCGGAGGCGAAGGCCGCGTGCGCGTAGGCCTTCTGTCCGACATCCACGCCAACCTCGTCGCGCTCGAAGCCGTCCTCGCTGCGCTCGGGAAGGTCGATGCGCTGTGGGTCACTGGCGACACCGTGGGATACGGGCCGGACCCGGCCGACACGCTGGCGCTGCTGCGGGAGCGCGGCGCGCTCCTGGTCCAGGGCAACCATGATCGCGCGGTCGCGACGGGAGAGGGCCTCGAGCTCTTCCACGATCGAGCGGCGGACGCGGCGCTGCTGCATCAACGCTGGCTCTCGCCGGAGGACCGCGACGCGCTCGCCGCGCTACCGACGATCGTCAAAACGGACCGCTTCACACTCTGCCACGGCAGTCTCCGCGATCCGCTGTGGGAATACGTGACGACGGCGCGTGCGGCGGGTGCCACGCTGAATCTTGCGGAGACCGAGCACTGCTGCAACGGCCACACGCATGTCCCGGCGCTGTACCGTCTCGCGGGGGGCACAGGTAAGGCCGAGGACTCGGTCAGGACGACGCGCGTCACCGAGGCGAAGGCCTACCGCCTCGAGGCACGGATGCTCATCAATGCGGGCAGCGTCGGGCAGCCCCGCGACGGAGACCCACGCGCCTCGTACGCCGTCCTCGACACTGAGGCGGGAACCGTGACCTTCTATCGTGCGTCGTATCGAGTAGATGAGACACAAAGACGCATCCGCGCGCGCGGCCTTCCGGAGATGTTCGCCGAGCGCTTGGCGTTCGGCGTTTAGTGCCGCGCTGGCGTTCGTTCTTCTTGTGTCGTGCGGCAGCACCGCCGGTAGCGGCGGCGCGGTGAGCCCCACACCGTCGACGCGCGACGTGACGTTCACCGAGATCACGTACATCGCCTACGGGCGCCACGACACCGGTACGGCGATCATCGTGGGCACGAACGACCGATGGCGTGCGACGCTGGCGCGGCTGGTCGACGGGGCGAGCGTCCCCGTCGGCCGGATCGCCGTGGCCGCGTTCCAGGGTGAGCAGAGCTCCGGCGGGTACTCGATCCACATCGAGCGAATCGAGCGGAGTGGCGACCAGCTGCTCGTGCATGCGAAGTTCACCGAGCCGGCGCCTGGATCGATGAACACTATGGCGCTCACCTCACCCGTCCACGTCGTGTCGATCGCGACCGCCGACGCGACGGGGGTGAAAGACGCCGTGCTGCTGGACGGCACCGGCACGGAGCGAGCAAGGGCGACCCTGACCTAAACAAGTCCTAAACATTCATCCGATTCGGACCGCCGGTGCGTTGTGCATGCCTAGCATCGGGTCCTTGACGCACGACAGCCGCAAGGACGATCAGGCCGACAAGACGCCCTCACTCGAAGAGCGAGCCACCAGCTCCGGATCCAAGGTCGGTGACCGGTACGTGCGGATCGTGCGCCCCGCGGCGAGCGATTTTCGCAAGCAAGCCGGTCACTACGTCGCCACGCAGCGGGTGTTCGCACCGCAGACCCCACTCGGCCGGGGATACGAGGCTGCGCGTCGGTTCCTCCTCGGCGCACGCCTCACGTCCGAGGATGAGGCCAGCGAACGCCTCTCCAAGAAGACGGGGCTCGCCATCCTCGCGTCCGACAACATCTCGTCTTCCGCGTATGCGACCGAGGAGGCGATGCGTGTTCTCGCGATCGCCGGGACGGCTGCCCTCGCCCTCACAATGCCGATCGCGATCGGCGTTTGCGTGGTCCTCGCTGTCGTCATCCTCTCGGAGTCCCGCGTGATCCGCGCATATCCGAATGGCGGCGGCAGCTACATCGTGGCGAAGGACAATCATGGTGTCGTCGCGGGTCTCATCGCCGCCGCGGCGCTGCTGATCGACTACGTCCTGACCGTGGCCGTGTCCACCGCGGCCGGCGTCGCCGCGGTCTCGAGCTTCATCCCCGAGGTGCATGACCATCGCGTGCTCTGGGCGGTCGGGATGATCGCTCTCCTCACCCTGGGCAACCTCCGTGGCATCCGCGAGGCTGGTGTCCTCTTCGCGGCCCCGACCTACCTGTACATCGTTGCCATGTTCGGCCTGATCGCGTTCGGGCTCTTTCGCGTGTTCAACGGTGAGACGATCGTGCCGGCGCGGCCGCCGAACCCGTTCGAGGCGGAGGGCCTGGTCGCGCTGGCTCCGCTGCTGGTGCTGCGTGCTTTCGCGTCCGGCTCGGTCGGCCTCACTGGGAGCGAGGCGATCGCGAACGGCGTGCCCAACTTCAAGCCGCCCGAGCCCCGCAACGCGGTCATAACGCTACTCTGGATGGGAAGCATCTTCGCCGTGTTGTTCCTCGGGATCACATACCTCGCGACCACCATCGGCATCGTTCCTGACGAGCACGAGATCGAGACGGTCAACAGCCTGCTCACGCGGTCGATCGTCGGTGACGACACACCCTTTTACTACATCGTCCAGCTCGCGACAGCCGTGATCCTGCTGCTCGCCGCGAACACGGGGTTCACCGGATTCCCGCGACTTGCCTCGGTGCTCGCGGACGACCGCTTCATGCCGCGACAGTTCGCATTCCGCGGCGAGCGCCTGGCGTTCTCGTTCGGCATCCTTGCCCTCGCGATCGCGTCGGTCGCGGTGCTTGCAGCCTTCGGTGGAAGCGTTACGCACCTCGTTCCGCTCTACACGATCGGCGTCTTCGTCGCGTTCACGCTCTCGCAGAGTGGCCTCGTGCGGCGATGGTGGCGCCTGCGGAATCCCGGTTGGCAGCTCAGCATCGCGATCAACGCCTTCGGCACGGTCGTCACCGGCACGGTCCTGCTCGTCGTCGCGATCACGAAGTTCGCCCTGGGCGCCTGGATCGTGTTGGCGGTGATGCCGATCATCGTCGGAATCTTGTACGCGATCAACCGACACTACGTATCCGTGCAGGACGCGCTCACGCTCGAGCGACCCGACGAGCCGATCCCGGTGCTCAGGCCCCCGGTCGTCATCATTCCAGTCGCACGCCTCGACCGCGCCACGCTGCAAGCCGTCGCGTTCGCCCGCTCGATCTCGCCGACGGTTCGCGCCGTGCACATCGCGACCACCGCTCAGAGCGCGGAGGACTTCAAGCGCCGCTGGCAGCGATGGACGACAGAGATCCCACTCGACGTGATCGAGTCTCCCTATCGTTCTCTGCTCGCGCCGCTGATCCGTTACGTGGAGCGCATCGACGAGCGCGACGACCGGCCGATCACAGTGGTGCTCGCCGAGTTCGTGCCGCGCAACTGGTGGGAGTGGATCCTTCATAGCCAGACCGCGCTCAGGCTGAAGCTGTCGCTCTTGTTCCGGCCGAATACGATCGTGATCAACGTGCCGTATCACTCGTCCGGTCCGGCGGGCCACCGGACCGCCGATGAGAGCGCCGGCGACGGGACTGGACGGGGCCGGTCATCCTAGGGGGTCTTGAAGGACGAAGCCGACCCCAAACAAGCGAAAGCCGACAAGAAGGCTGAGCCCCCGCCGCTCACGTTAGAGGACGAGCGTCGCGCAGCCTCCGGCAGGCTGCCCGGCAACCGCTATGTGCGCATCGTTCGCCCTGCCGCAGGCGAGTTCCGCCGGTCGCGCGGCCATTACGTCGCGACGGAGCGCTCCCTGACGCCGGAGAGTCGCTTCGGCCGCAGGTACCAGCGGCTCCGCCGCTTCTTTCTCGGCAAGCGACTCGGAATGGAAGAGGAGGCCGATCAGCGCGT
Source organism: Chloroflexota bacterium (assembly GCA_031389835.1). Lineage (GTDB taxonomy): Bacteria > Chloroflexota > Limnocylindria > P2-11E > P2-11E > CF-39. The sequence continues at coordinate 9,914 of JANMSU010000071.1, read as the reverse complement.
TTCGAAGCTGACCGGCCTTGCCGTGCTCGCGCCGAGCAACGTGTCTTCGTCGGCGTACGCCACAGAGGAGATGCTTCGAGTGATCGCGCTCGCGGGCGTCGGCGCGCTCGCGCTCGCGCTGCCGATAGCGCTCGTTGTGATCGCCGTGCTCGCCATCGTCGTCGTTTCCGAGATACGGGTGATCCATGCGTACCCGGGCGGAGGGGGAAGCTACATCGTCGCCCGCGACAACATCGGGATCGTTCCCGGACTCGTCGCAGCCGCCGCCCTCCTGGTCGACTACGTGCTGACGGTCGCGGTTTCGACGGCCGCGGGCGTGATCGCGATATCGAGCGTCGTCCCCGAGCTCGGCGACGGGCGCGTCGGCCTCGGCATCGCGATGATCGGGCTCCTCGTCATCGGGCATCTCCGGGGCATCCGTGAGGCCGGCGCGCTCTTCGCGATCCCCACGTACGCCTACATCGGCGCGGTCGGCGCGTTGATCGCCTACGGCGCGTACCGCATCTGGGTCGGCGATGTCCCGGCGCCCGTCATGCCGCGCGACGATCTCGAGACCACCGGTGTGACCGCGGTGACCGCCCTGCTACTGGTGCGCGCATTCTCCGCGGGCGCGGTCGCGATCACGGGAACCGAGGCCGTCGCGAACGTCGTTCCGGGTTTCAAAGCGCCCGAGAAACGCAACGCCACGTTGACGCTGCTGCTGATGGCGGGGACCCTGGCGGTCCTGTTCATGGGTCTCACCTTCCTCGCCACGCGTATCGGGATCATCCCAGACGCCGGCGAGGTCGAGTCGGTGAACAGCATGATCGCGCGTTCGGTCTTCGGCGACGCGAGCGTGCCCTACTACGCGGTGCAGCTGACGACAGCCGTCTTCCTTCTCGTCGCAGCCAACACCGGTTTCAGTGGCTTCCCGCGCCTGGCTGCGGTGCTCGCCAACGACCGCTTCATGCCCCGTCAGTTCGCGTACCAGGGCGACCGCCTGTCGAACTCGTTCGGGATAGTTGCGCTGGCGCTTGTCGCGGGTCTGATCCTCGCAATGTTCGGCGGGTCGGTGAGCGCCTTGGTGCCGCTCTACACGATCGCTGTATTCCTTTCGTTCCTTCTCTCGCAGGTGGGTCTGCTGCGGCGATGGCTGCGCCTGCGCGAAGCGCGGTGGTGGCTCTGGGCGGCGATCAACGCGATCGGTGCCGGGATCATGGCCGGGCTCGTTCTCACCATCGCGATCACACGGTTCCTCGATGGGGCGTGGCTCGTCCTCTTCCTCCTCCCGGTCATCGTCCTCCTTCTTTACGCGATCAACCGCCACTATTTGGCCGTCCACGACGCACTGACACTCACCGATTTCGACCGCCCTCTGCCCGAGCCGTCGCCACCAGCGGTGATCGTGCCGGTCGCACGCCTCGATCGTTCCGCGCTACAGGCGATCGCGTTCGCGCGATCGATCTCGCCGCACGTTCGGGCGGTCCACGTTGCGACCACCCCAGGGAGTGCGGAGGAATTCAAGAAGCGCTGGGCGAGGTGGGCTGGCCGCGTGCCCCTCGACATCATCGAGTCGCCGTACCGGTCGCTGGTCGAGCCGCTGCTCCGTTACATCGATCGGGTCAACGAGCGCGACCCGCGACCGCTCACGATCGTGCTCGCCGAATTCGTCCCGCGCCATTGGTGGGAGTTCGTGCTCCACAGCCAGACCGCGTTCCGTCTAAAGGCCAACCTGCTCTTTCGCCCGGATACGATCGTCATCAACGTGCCGTATCACTTCCGGGATACCGGTGATATCGCGGGTGAGGCTGCCACGGGCACCGTTCGGTCACAGGAACCCGGCTAGACTCCGCCGACGCGATGCAGGTCAAGTTGATCCTTGCGCCTCTGGCGGGCACCGCAGTCGACCCGGACGTCGTCCGCGTCGCGACCACGCTCGCGAAAGCGTGGAAAGCCCAAGTTCTGCTCGTCCACGTCATCGAGGTGCGATGGAACATGCCGCTCGACGCCGTCCTCGAGGCTGACACCGAACGTGGCGAGGTGATCCTTGATGAGGCGCTTCGGCTGGCCGAGCAGGCTGCTGTCAAGGTCGACAGCGAGCTGGTCCAGGCCCGGGAGGCGGCAGCCGCCATCATCGACACGGCGCGCGACCGGAGCGCTGATCTCATCGTGCTGGGAATGCCCTATCGCAAGCGACTCGGCAGGGTGTACGTCGGCAAAACCGTCACGAGCGTCTATGTCGGAGCACCCTGTGCGGTGCTCGCGTATCGTCAGGAAGAGACACGTTGAACATCGTCATCGTCGGCTGCGGTCGGGTGGGCGCATTCCTCGCGGGTCAGCTCGATAAGGCTGGCCACGCCGTCTCGGTCGTTGACCTCGAGCGCGCGTCGTTCGCCCACCTTCCTGAAACCTTCAACGGAACCACATTCCTCGGAAACGGCACCGACCTGGACATCCTTCGCAGCGCGGGTATCGAGAAGGCCGACGCGGTGTTCACCCTGACCCAGGGTGACAATCGGAACCTGATGTCAGCGCAGATCGCGCGCCAGATCTTCGGCGTGAAGCGCGTAATAGCGAAGGTGAACGACCCGATCCGCGCCGATCTGTATCGCGCACACGGGATCAGCACCATCTCGCGAACGACGATCCTCGGCACGTTGCTTGAGGCGATGTTGATGGGCGACGCCGAAGTGGGAAAGGTCCTGCTCGAGAAGTCGAAAGAGATCGAGACCGAGATGGCCGGCGGGAACGCGTAGATGTATTTCGTCATTGCGGGCGGCGGCGAGGTCGGGTTCCACCTCGCGAAGGCGCTTCTCGAAGCGAACCACGAAGTGATGCTGCTGGAGAGCGATCGCCGGCGGGCGCAGGTGATCCAGGAGCATCTGGGCTCGGTCGTGCTCAATGCGCCGGCGGATGAGGGGCGTTATCAGACAGAGGCCGGTTGCCAGCGTGCCGACGCCGTCATCGCCGTTACCGGCGAAGACCCCGCGAACCTGATCATCTGCCAGCTCGCGAAATGGAAGTGCCACGTACCTCGCGTGATCGCGCGAGTGAACGACCCGAAGAACGAGATCGTGTTCAAGGCCCTTGGCATCGACGAGACGATCTCTTCCACGCGAGTGATCATGGGTGTGATCGAGCAGGAGCTTCCCACCGGTGGGTTCCTACCGCTGATGCCGCTCACCGGGTCGCATCTCGAGCTCATCGAGGCCGAGATCGCCGGGGGGACGCCGTCGGCGGGCAAGGCCATCCGCGCGCTCGGACTTCCCGCCGGTGCCGCGGTCGGCGGCGTGGTGCGCAAAGGCGTCGTTCTGCACACCGATCTCGACACAAAACTCGAAGTTGGTGATCGCATCATCGTGCTCTCGCCCACCGCGGACGAGGGAAAGGTGCGAGAGGCTCTCTTCGGTTAGCGGAAGCTCGGCTCTTCCGTGATGAGCCGGTAGCCCACGCCCGGCTCGGTGATGATGTAACGCGGCCGCTGCGGGTCGCGCTCAAGCTTCTTTCTCAGGCGTGCCACGTAGACGTGTAAGTAGTGATCTTCCGCTCCGTATTCGGGTCCCCAGACCTCGTGCAGCAGCATCGCGTCGGTCACCACGCGGTCAGCGTTGCGCGCGAGTGCGGTCAGGAGCCCGTACTCGGTCCGAGTGAGATGAAGCTCTCCACCGTCGAGCGTTACGCGGCGATGCTCGATATCGACAGTCAATCCGCGTGTGCGGAAGACCGGCGCATCGGCGCCGGGATCCAGCGTCCGCCGCAGCGCGACGCGGATGCGAGCAAGCAGCTCCTCCACACCGAACGGCTTGGTCAGGTAGTCATCCGCGCCGAGGTCGAGCGCAATGACCTTGTCGCGCTCCGTTTCGCGGGCGGACAGGACGATGATCGGCGCGCGAACGCGCTCGCGGAGCGCTCGGATCAGGTCTAGCCCATCGGAATCTGGTAGCCCAAGGTCGAGCAGAATCAGATCGGGACGCGCCTGGACGCGCTCGAGCGCTTCGCGGCCCGACGTTGCGACGTCCACGCGGAAGCCACGGTTCCCGAGATTCGCGCGGACAGCGCGCACGATGGCGGGCTCGTCGTCCACCACGAGGATCCGCGCACCGGACTGCTGCTTCATCGTTCCGTCGCTGCGGGCATCGCCTCGCCCACGGGCAACGTGACGACGAAGAGTGCTCCACCCTCGGGACGATTTCGGACAGCGATGCGGCCGCCGTGCGCCTCCACTAGGCCGCGTGCGACCGCGAGTCCAAGTCCCGTCCCGCGTGCGCCCGGCCGGCCCGCGCTGCGCAGGAACGGCTTGAAAAGCCGGTCCATCGCGTCGATCGCGATGCCCGGTCCGTCGTCGGCGACCTCGACTACTGCATCGCCGCGCTCGACTCGCGCAGTGATGACGATGCTGCTGCCAGGCGGCGTGTGCCGCGCGGCGTTCTCGATCAGATTGGAAAGGACCTGGTCGATCTCGACGTAGTCAAGCGGTACCGGAGGCAGATCCTCCGGGACTCGGACCTCGAGTCGATGGGACCGCGTCAATGGGCGTAGCCGTCCCACCACGTCGTCGATCAACGACGCGAGGTCGTACCAGGACCGTTCCGGATGCAGCGTGCCCGCCTCCACCCGCGACAGGTCGAGCAGGTTGCCGACGATGCGACTGAGTCGCCGGGCCTCCTCCTCAATGTCCGAGAGAAAGCCCTCGCGCTCGGTGTCGGTCCAGCGCACGTCGGTCTGACGGAGGCTTCCGGCTGACGCGACGATCGTCGCGAGCGGCGTTCGGAGGTCGTGGGAGACCGCGCTGAGGAGCGCGTTCTTCAGAGCGTCGGCTCGCCGCAGTACCTCTGCGTCTGTCGCGCGCTGACGCAGCCGCGCCCTCTCGATCGCGCTCGCGAGCTGCGCCGCGACCGCGCGGAGGATGCGATCGTCGGCGGCGCTGGGGCGACGATCAGCCTGCACTGCGAGCGTACCAACGCGACGCCCGTCCGCCGTCAGAGGCACCGCGTGAACGCGCTCGTCACGTGGCGTCCCCGCTGCGCGCGGATCGACGACGCGGATCCAGCGTGCGGACGCTCGCGCCTCAGGTTGCACCGAGGTGATCCACGCCGCGAGCGAGTCCAGCGCCGCGCCGGTGAGCGCTGTTGCGTCACCCGCGCCGATCCTGCGAGCCACTCCGTCGCTATCCAGTTCGACGACCGCGGCAGTGGCGCGCAGTGCGTCTCGGAGGCGGCCGGTCACGCGCGCTAGCGCCGTGTCGATATCGGGATCACTCAACAGGCGGGCGATGTCGAACATCAGCTCGGCCTCCCGCGCTCGTGCCGAGGTCTCGGCGGCGCGAACGCGTTGGTCCGCGGCGAGCTGACTGGTGATGACCGCCGTGATGATGAAAAGCACGAGCGCGAACCACTCGTTCTGATCGCCGATCGTGAGCGTGTGGACCGGCGCCAGGAAGAACCAGTTGAATGCCAGGAACGACGCGAGGGACGCCACTATCGCTGGACCGCGACCGGCCAGCGTGGCGGCTCCGAGGATGGCGACGAGGTACAGCATCGGCACGTTGGGGATGTCCGCACGGGCCTCGATCGCGCCGATGACCGCCGTGACGACAGCGACAGCCGCCAGCGCGGCAACATAACCGCGCGCGGACACCAGGCGCCGCATGACATCGAGCATAGGCTTCACTTCGCGAGCACGGCCCCCACTCCCGGCATCGCGAGACCGGCGGCGACGCTGGTGAACGCGGCGGCGTCGCGCACGCGCGCGCCCGGGAAACGCCGCGCGAGGAGCGCACGGAACGCGGGGATCGCGCTCGAGCCGCCGGTGGTCACGACCTCCGCGATCTCGGCGGAGCTCACCGTCGCGCGGACCAGCACATCGGTGATCAACACATCCGTGTCGGTGAGCAGGCTGTCGATGAGGCGCTCGAAGCGGCCGCGCGTGAGGCGCGCATCGACGTCGACCGCGGCGTGGTGATACGAAAGGATCGCCGCCGGTGCGCTCGAGAGCGCTCGCTTCGTCTCATCCGCGGTCATGAAGATCTCGTAGCCGAGCTGCAGCTCGATCGCGCTGCGGAGCGCCGCGAGCTCGCGTTTGGGGGCACCCTGGCGAATGAGATCGTCGAGTGCCTCGAGCCACGGCTTCTCGTTCAGCGCCGACAGCGCGTGCCAGTCGTGCAGCGCGTTCACGATGAACGCGGGCAGCCGCAGGCGCTTTGGACCCCAAGTCGCGCGCGAGCCCAGCCGGGGTGCGATAGCGTCGTCGATCACCCGCTCGGTGATGCGGTCCCCGCCGATGTTGCGCCCGGCGGTCGCGAGCACCTCCAGCGACCCGACACCGCGACGGACGACCGCGAGATCGAGCGTGCCTCCGCCAAAATCGAAGACCAGCGTCAGCCCGGTCATGACGTCCGCCGCGTGCGCCGCCCCAACCGGTTCGAACGCGAATCGCACCTCGCCGAAGCCGGCGAGCTCCGCGGCCCGGCGCATGCGCGCCATCGCGCGCGCCTCGGCCGCAGGTCCGCCGACGTACTCGACAGGGCGTCCGATCGTGATCTCCTCCGGCAGCTCGCCAACGAGGTCGTGCGCCCGCTGCCGGACGTGGGACAGGACCACCGCGATGAGCTCCTCGAGGCCGCGCGCTTCGCCGAAGACGTTCGTGCGCACGTCGAGGGTCTCGCCCAGGAACGTCTTCAGCGACTGGAAGAGCCGGCCCGGCGAGGACGTGTCCGTGTAGATCTGCGCCTCGACCGTCTTCTGCCGCGGATTCGACGACTCGAGACGAACGCCAAGAGGCCGGTACTCGCGCGTGATCGGACCGCGTCCGCGGTTGTCCGCGAGATACGCCTCGATCGCGGGGCGGCCGACGACGCTGGAGCCGTCCCGCCGGGCGTAGAGGACGGTTGGCATCGCAGCGCCGGCCAGGGGGTCGATGGGCAGCACCGTAGAGCGCTCGCCATCCCAGACCGCGAGCGAAGTGTTCGAGGTCCCGAAGTCGAGGCCGAATCGCACGGCGCGCGATTGTCGCACCGTCTAATCGACCGCACGCCTCCGCGCGTAGCGTCGAAGGGCGACGGCGCCCCAGATCGCCTCGACCATGGCGAACGGCCAAGTCCCGGCAAGCCATCCATAGAGAGCGGCTGCCCAGCAGGCCAGCGCGAAGGCCACCAGGAAATAGGGCGACCGGTCCTCGAGCGCATAGGAACCGAGCATTGCCGCGACAGCGGCGAAGCCGAAGAGCGTTAGTGGGTCCACGACCTGTTTGTACCTCGGCTGGCCCCGCAAGGACGCCACCCAACGACCGAGCGGGCGTGAACCGGAACAGGTAGGAACCTTGACAACCCCATTGGCAGGTTTTATACAGGTGCCATGGCAGGTACCCATCGACCCGTCTACGTCATCTCCATCGCGGCCGGCCTCGCGGGCTGCCACCCGCGGACCCTGCGGATCTACGAGGAGGAGGGGTTGCTCGAACCGGTCCGGACCGAGACGAACATCCGCCTCTACTCCGACGACGACCTGCAGCGCGTTCGAGTGATCCGATACCTCACCAAGGTGCGTGGCGTGAACCTCGCTGGCGTAAAGCTTCTCCTACATATGCGCGACGCCACCGATCTGATGGAGGACCTGATGCGGGAGCTCAGTGAGCTTGCCGCCGAGGACGATGACGCAGTCGGCGATGTGCCATCTGCCGAAGAAACACCAAAGCGCGGCCGGAACCAGGGCACGCGCTTCTAAAGGAGGAGGACGAACATGACCATCGCACGTTTCACCCCGCTGACTGACATCGTTTCCCTTCGCGACGCCATGGATCGTCTCTTCGAGGAGAGCTTCATTCGTCCCAACACGTGGAGCGGGCTCGCAGCAGGCCACCTCGCGGTACCGGTGGACCTCTGGGAGACCAAGGACGCGTATCACCTTCGCGCCGATCTTCCGGGCCTCACGGGTGATGCTGTGGAGATCAACGCGACGAGTGACTCGATCTCGATCGACGGCGAAGTAAAGGGCAAAGCCGACGTGACGGAGGAAGGCTGGCTCCGACAGGAGCGGCGCATAGGTAAGTTCCAGCGCGCGTTCACACTTCCAATGGCGATCGACCCGACCAAAGTCGAGTCGACATTTGAGAACGGCGTCCTGCAGCTCGTGCTGCCGAAGGCCGAGAACGTGAAGCCGAGGACGATCAAGGTCAACGCGACGAACGCGAAGTAGTACCAATACAAACCGCAAGCGGGTGGCCGGGCGGAATGTCGAGCCCGGCCACACCGTTCCTATAGGGAAGATCCATCACGCTGGCCAGAACCGCGAAGAGAAACAGAGGAACAAAATGACGGACGAGACGAAGACGACCACACCGGAGAGCGCGTACCCGAGCGATCTGCCCGTGGTGCCGCTGCGAGAAGCGGTCGTTTTTCCCAAGCTGGTCGTGCCGCTCGGCGTCGGCCGCGAGAAGTCCGTCGCCGCGATCAATGCCGCGATGGCTGAGGAGCGGCACCTCATCGTGCTCGTTGCCCAGCGCGATGCCGAGATCGACGACGTGCAGCCCGAGCAGATCTACAACGTGGGCACCGTCGCCGAGATCGTGCGCCTGCTCCGCATCCCGGACGGCAGCGCGCAGATCATCGTCCAGGGCGCGCAGCGTGTGAAGATCACCGGCTATCAGCCGGAGTCACGTTTCTTCCGCGTGACCTTCGAGCCCATCGTTGAGGAGCTCGGTGACCCGGTCGAGCGCGAAGCGCAGCTCCGCAACGTGAAGGCGCTCTTCGAGCGGTACGTGGACAACGGCGGATCGATCCTGCCGGAGCTTGCCATGACCGCGAAGAACACCGACGACCCGGCGCACTTCTCGGATCTCGTGGCGTCGAGCCCCGATCTCACTCTGGAGCAGCGTCAGCAGCTACTCGAGACGCGCAACGTCATCGAGCGCCTGCGCTTCCTCAGCGTGTTCCTCGCGAAGCAGAACGAGATCCTCGAGCTGAAGCAGAAGATCCAGAGCGAAGTCCAGCAGACGCTCGACAAGACGCAGCGCGAATACATCCTGCGCGAGCAGATGAAGGCGATCCAGAAAGAGCTCGGCGACGACGACCAGGGCTCCGAGGTGCGCGAGCTGCGCGAGAAGATCGAAGCGGCCGGCATGCCCGATCCGGTCAAGGAGAAGGCGCTCAAGGAGCTCGGTCGTCTTGAAAAGATCCCGCAGGCGTCGCCGGAGACCGGCGTCATTCGCACCTACGTCGACTGGCTGGTGTCCCTGCCGTGGAAGGTCGCCGCGAACGATGACTGGGACATCTCCGAGGCCGCGAAGATCCTCGACGAGGATCACTACGGCCTGCCGAAAGTGAAGGACCGGATCATCGAATACATGGCGGTGCGCAAGCTCTCGCAGAACTTGCGCGCCCCGATCCTGTGCTTCGTCGGACCGCCCGGCGTTGGCAAGACGAGCCTTGGCAAGTCGATCGCGCGCGCGATGGGCCGCAAGTTCATCCGCATGTCGCTGGGTGGCATCCGTGACGAGGCTGAGATCCGTGGGCACCGGCGCACATACGTGGGCGCGCTTCCCGGCCGGATCCTTCAGAACATGAAGACCGCCGCCGAGGTGAACCCCGTGTTCATGCTCGACGAGATCGACAAGGTCGGCGCGGACTTCCGCGGCGACCCGAGCTCGGCGCTGCTCGAGGTGCTCGACCCCGAGCAGAACAACACGTTCTCCGACCACTACCTCGAGGTCCCATACGACCTTTCGAAGGTCATCTTCATCACGACGGCGAACGTCGAGGACACGATCATCGCGCCGCTCCGCGACCGCATGGAGATCATTCGCCTGCCCGGCTACACCGAGGAGGAGAAGCTCCACATCGCGACCGGCTACCTCGTGCCGCGCCAGCTCAAGCAGCACGGCCTGATGCCCCCTGACCGCCCCACCGACGAGGCGGAGACGGCCGACGCCGGCGCGACCAC
>JANMSU010000022.1:0-5192 GCA_031389835.1 Chloroflexota bacterium | reverse complement strand
ACGCGGTCGCAGCAGGCGGTGTCCGGCCCCGGCATCTGCGAGGTCGCGGAGGGCACGGTCCTCGGGGGCTGATAGCGACAGTCATGGTGCGCTGATCGCGCTACCAACCTGCCAGACCCACTGCGTGATCTCTGGCGCGTCTTCACCGTTGTCCCGCGTATACGCGCGGCACGCGGTCCGCGTGTCCTGCATCAGCTGGCGGAGCTCGCCCGATCGCTCGCGCAGACCCGGCACACGGTCGATCACATCCATGACGAGATGGAACCGGTCGAGGTCGTTGAGCATGACCATGTCGAACGGCGTCGTCGTGGTGCCTTCCTCCTTGTATCCACGGACGTGCAGGTTCACGTGGTTCCTCCGCCGGTACGTCAGGCGGTGGATCAGCGACGGGTACCCGTGGTAGGCGAAGATCACGGGCTTGTCGGTGGTGAAGAGCGCGTCGAAGTCGACATCCGGCAGGCCGTGCGGGTGCTCGGTGTCCGGCTGCAAACGCATGAGGTCGACCACGTTGACGACGCGCACACGGATGTCGGGAAGGTGCCGCCTGAGTAGAGAAACAGCCGCGAGCGTCTCGAGCGTCGGAACGTCGCCGCAGCACGCCAGAACGACATCGGTCTTCCCACCGTCGTCGTTGCTGGCCCAGTCCCAGACACCGACGCCCTGCGCGCAGTGCAGGACCGCCTCGTCCATCGACAGCCAGTTCTCCTCCAGCTGCTTCCCGGCCACGATCACGTTGACGTAGTCGCGACTGCGCAGGCAGTGGTCGGCGACGGACAGCAGCGTGTTCGCGTCAGGCGGGAGATACACGCGGATGACCTCGGCTTTCTTGTTCACGACGTGGTCGATGAAGCCAGGGTCCTGGTGCGAAAACCCGTTGTGGTCCTGGCGCCAGACGTGAGAGGTCAGTAGGTAGTTGAGCGACGCGATCGGGCGGCGCCAGGGCAGCGCCCGCGTGACCTTGAGCCACTTCGCATGCTGATTGAACATGGAGTCGATGATGTGGATGAACGCCTCGTAGCAGCTGAAGAGGCCGTGGCGGCCCGTGAGCAGATACCCCTCGAGCCACCCTTCGATCAACTGCTCCGATAGGACTTCCATGACGCGCCCGTGGGGAGCGATATGTTCATCTGTCTGGAGGATCTCGTCACTGAAGACGCGATCGGTCACCTCGAAGACGGCGCCCAGCCGGTTCGACGTCGTCTCGTCGGGTCCGAGGAGCCGGAAGCGATCCTGGTTGCGCGCGATCACGTCGCGTAGGAATCCACCGAGGACGCGCGTTGGCTCGGCCGATGTCGCTCCGGGTGCAGGCACATCGACCGCGTAGTCGCGGAAGTCCGGAAGGTCGAGATCTTTGAGGCGGATCCCGCCGTTGGCGCATGGGTTGGCGCCCATCCGGCGCTCGCCCGTGGGCGCGAGCGAGGCAAGCTCGGCTAGGAGGGAGCCGTTCTGGTCGAACAGCTCTTCCGGACGGTACGAGCGCATCCATCGCTCGAGGACGGCCCGATGCTCGGGGTTCGTCCGTGCCGCGTCGACGGGCACCTGGTGCGAACGCCACGTGCCCTCGACCGGCTTTCCGTCAACGGTCTTGGGCCCGGTCCAACCCTTCGGCGTGCGGAGCACGATCATCGGTGCGAGCTGCCTTCGGGCATGACCCGAGGCGCGCGCCTCGTCCTTGACGTGACGGATCTCGGTCACGGCTTGGTCGAGCGCGGCGGCCATCTGTTGGTGCATCAGCGCGGGATCGTCGCCCTCGACGAAGATCGGCGCGTGGCCGTACCCCTGGAGCAGCGCTCGCAGCTCGCGCTCGGGCATCCGCGCCAGCACGCTGGGGTTCGCGATCTTGTAGCCGTTGAGGTGCAGGATCGGCAGCACGGCACCGTCGTGGACCGGATCGCTGAACTTGTTCGAATGCCATGAGGCCGCAAGGGCGCCGGTCTCGGCTTCTCCATCGCCGATGACGCAACACACCAGGAGCGAGGGATCGTCGAGCGCGGCGCCGTAGGCGTGCGCGAGCGAGTAGCCAAGTTCGCCACCCTCGTGGATCGATCCGGGAATCTCAGCGGAGACATGACTGGGCACGCCCCCCGGGAACGAGAACTGACGGAAGAGCGTCTTCATACCCGCGATGTCGCGCGTAACGTGCGGGTAGATCTCGCTGTAGGTGCCCTCGAGATAAACGTTGGCGACGAGCGCGGGTCCACCATGACCGGGGCCGGTGATGAAGATCGCGTCGAGGTCCAACTTCCGGATCGCCCGGTTCATGTGCGCGTAGATGAAATTGAGTCCCGGAGTGGTGCCCCAGTGGCCAACGAGGCGGGGCTTCACGTGCTCGGGACGAAGTGGTTCGCGCAGAAGCGGGTTGTCGAGCAGATAGATCTGACCTACTGAGAGGTAGTTCGCCGCTCGCCAGTACGCGTCAATGCGGCGGAGCTCGTCGGCCGTCAGTGAATCTGCCAGGTCTGCCTTCGTCTTGGCCATCTCATGCCTCCCTGCGCTGCCGGCTGCGCCTCGCAACGCCGCGGCCTACGCTCGCCCGCGTGCGAGATCGTCTGCTCGTGATGAATGCCGGCTCGTCGACGCTCAAGGCAAGTGTGCTCGTTCGAGGCTCAGAACACGCGGTAGCGAGCGTTAACGTTCCGATGCAAGGCACCGGCGACGCCGCCGACGCCGTTCGTCGAACGCTGCGGTCCATCGGGGCCGCCGGAGTCGATCTTGACGCGGTCGGTGCCGTCGGTCATCGCGTGGTCCACGGCGGCTCGCGCTTCACCCGCACGACATTGATCGACGAGGCCGTGCTGCAGGGCATCCGCGACCTCGCGTGGCTCGCGCCGCTCCACAACCCCGTAGCCGTCGAAGTCATCGCCGCGGCGCGCAGGGCGCTGCCCGCCGTCCCGCATGCCGCGGCCTTCGATTCCGCGTTCCACGCGACGCTGCCGCAAGAGGCCTATCTCTACGCGGTCCCGTATGAGTGGTACTCCGAGTGGGGCTACCGCCGCTACGGATTTCACGGCCTCTCCGTCGCATGGTCCGTCGAGCGCGCGACCGCACTCCTCGGACAGCACGACCTCGGGATCGTCGTCGCACACCTGGGGGCGGGCTGCTCGGTGAGCGCGGTGTGGCAGGGGCGGTCGGTCAGTACGTCCATGGGTATGACGCCGCTGGAGGGTCTCGTGATGGGGACGCGCGCGGGATCGGTCGACCCCGGCATGCTGCTGGCGGCACAGCGGGATCACGGGCTCGACGAAAGCGCGCTCGCGGACGCGCTGGAGCATCACTCCGGTCTCCTCGCGCTCTCCGGTCGCACCGCGGACATGCGCGAGCTTCTCGCGCTGGCTCCGACCGACGAGCGGGCAGCGCTCGCGATCGCCGTATTCACGCGCTCGGCGGCCGGGGCCATCGCCGCGGCGGTGACCGCGCTGCCGCGCTTTGACGCCGTCGTGTTCACCGGCGGGATCGGGGAGCACGCTGCAAGCATCCGCGCCGGCATCGTGCGGCGGCTCGCAGCCTTCGGAGTGCCACCCGTCGATGACATCGACGTCGACAGCGAGGGTGTGCTCGTTGCAGGTCCGGTCGCCGTGCTCGTCATCGTCGCCCGGGAAGACGTGGTGATCGCACGCGACGTTGGCGCCCTTACGGCTGAATCGTCGCGATGATCGAACACGCCGCCATCAAGCGGGCAACGAGCGCGGAATCGAGTAAGCGTTCTCCACGTACTGGGACACCATGCGCTGGGCGTTGAAGAACGACCCGTTGTGCGCGATGGCCGCCCGCATCACTTCGGCATACGCGAGCGGCCGGTCATGGAAGAGCGGCAGGATGACGCGCTCGAGCTTGTCATACAGCGCGCGGCCCTCCTGCGCGTCGTCGCTCTCCCGCGAGTCGTCGCCGATGCTCCAGCCCGTGACGCCTTCGATGTGCCCTTCGATCCACCAGCCGTCAAGCACGGAGAGGCTGGGCACGCCGTTGAGCGCCGCTTTCATTCCGCTGGTGCCGGACGCCTCGAGCGGCTTGCGCGGCGTGTTGAGCCAAAGATCCACACCTGCGCAGATCACCTTCGCCAGGGTCATGTCGTAGTCCTCGAGGTACACGACCGGCAGGTCGGCGCCGAGCGCGGCGCCTGCAGCCACGACACGCCTTATGAGCTCCTTCCCCGCCTCGTCGCGCGGATGCGCCTTTCCCGCGTAGACGACGGCGAGTGGTCCGCTGTCGCGCCCGATAACGCGCAGTCGCTCGAGGTCCGAGAAGAGGAGGTCCGCGCGCTTGTAGGCAGTCGCGCGCCGCGCGAAGCCGATGGTGAATGCAGCGGGGTCGAGCGTGCGGCCCGTCCGGCGCGTGACCTCTGCGAAGAGCTCGGCCTTCGAACGCGCATGCGCGCTCCGGATCTCTTCGAGCGAGCACTTGATCGCATCGCGTAGGTAGCGATTGTCGCGCCGCCACTGCGGGATGTGGCGGTCATGCAGCGCCGCCATCGCCGGCGACGTCCAGGTGGCTGCATGCACCCCATTCGTGATGGCGCTCACGGCGTAATTCGGGAACATGTCGGCGGCGATCTCGCCGTGCCGCATCGCGACCCCGTTCACGTAGCGGGCAAAGCGAAGCGCGAGGTATGTCATGTTGACAGTGCCGTCAGAGGCCAGGCCGCTTGCCTCGATCGCAGCCGCCAGCCCATCCCCAAGCACCGCACGGACGGTCCCGATCGGGAACTGGTCGTGCCCGGCGGGCACCGGCGTGTGCGTGGTGAACACGCAGCGCTGTCGGACCCGCTCGCGGTCCGCGTCGCCGATCGTACGGAGGTCGCCAGCCGACGCTGCCTCTGCGAGCAGCGCGAGCGTAAGAAGCGCGGCGTGGCCCTCGTTCATGTGGTAGACGCGCGGCGGTTCCGGGTACAGCACGTGCAGCATTGCGATTCCGCCGAGCCCGAGCACCGCCTCCTGTTTGAGTCGGTACCGCTGGTCGCCCCCGTACAGTGCGTCGGTGATCGCACGGTCGGCAGGCGCGTTCTCGGGCAGCGCGGTGTCGAGAAAGTAGACCGGGATCGCTCCTCCACCGATGCCGGTCATCGTCCAACGCCACGCCCGCACGTGCACCACGCGCCCCTCGAGAATGATCGTGACGCGCTGCGGCAACGCCTCAAGCTTGGCGTCGGGCGACCAGTCGGCGGGAATCTCCGTCTGAGTTCCATCCGAGGCCAG
>JANMSU010000477.1:0-2537 GCA_031389835.1 Chloroflexota bacterium | reverse complement strand
GCCAGCCAGCATCTTCCTCACTCCGGAGTGGATCGCGGTGACGCGCGAACACGACAGCGCCGAGGCCGTGACGCTCGCCGTGGGGGACCCGCCCTACGGCATCGCGGCGCTCGCACGTGACCCGGACGGCACGTTCCGCTTCGCCGGCGGCGAGCTCACCGATGAGCAGGATGTCGTCGCGCCGAGTGGGCACGAGGGTAGCGTCGCGACGGCGGTCGGCGGTTGGATCGTCGGAGAGGCGCCGCAGCATGTCAGCCTCGGTTTCGTCCCTGAAGACGCTCCAACGCTCGACGTTCTGGCGGCTGTGCTGGTCGAGGCCGGCTATCGCGTGGATCGCTCGAGGCTCATCACGAGCCCGCGCCTCGCACTGCCCGGAGACTTCGAGACATACGTGCAGGGCCTCGGTAAGAAGGAACGGCACGAGCTACGGCGGAAGATCCGCCGCCTGGAGAACGCGACCCAGGCGACCTTCCGCTGGGCGAGCGACGCCGAGCGCGGCGCCACGCTCGATCGCTTCTTCGCGCTGCACCGGCTCTCGCGCGGCGAGAAGGCGGACTTCATGACGCCGGACGTGGAGCGCTTCTTCCGCGACATCGCCGACGCGCTCGCGCCACTCGGACTCCTGCGTCTCGGGGTGCTGCGCGCGCACGACCAGGATGCGGCGGTGCTGTTCGCGTTCGCGTATCGCGGCACCCTCGCGCTCTATAACGCCGCGTACGACCCTGCGCTCGCGTCCCTGTCGACCGGCATCGTCAGTCACGCCTGGGCGATCCGCGAGGCCATCCGCGAGCGCTTCGACACGTATGACCTGCTGCGTGGCGATGAGCCGTACAAATATGACCTCGGCGCGACGGACCGCTGGCTTGGGCGGCTCGAGGCGACACGACCTTGACGCGCCGCATCGCGATGCTCTCGGTCCACGCGTGCCCGCTCGCGAAGCTGGGCGGTCGGGACTCTGGCGGCATGAACGTCTATGTGCGCGAGCTGGCGCGCGTCCTCGGGCAGCGCGGGATCGAGGTCGATGTGTTCACGCGTTGGCGGGAGAAGTACGACCCTCAGATCCAACGGCTCGGGGAGAACGCGCGCGTGATCCACATCGAGTCCGGACCGATCGGCTACTGGCCGAAGATGGACGTGTACGACCACCTCGACGAGTTCACCGCCAAACTGGACGAGCACGTCAGGGCGGAGGGCCGCACGTACGACCTCATCCACGCGCATTACTGGCTGTCGGCGAGCGTTGCGCGCAGCCTCGCGGCGCGGTGGTCGGTGCCTCGCATCCAGATGTTCCATACGCTTGGTCTGGTGAAACGCGAGGTGATGGACGAGGACATCGACGGCGAGAGCGACGTGCGCGTAACGATCGAACGTCAGGCCGTCGAGCAATCCGCGGCGCTTGTGGCCGCGAGCGAGATCGAGCTCGCCGAGCTGCGCGACCTCTACGGTGCGGATCCGGCGAAGATCCACATCATCCCGTGCGGCGTCGACCCGACTGTGTTCCGTCCGATGCGACAGGCGGACGCACGGGAGAAACTCGGACGCGACCAGTGCGAGCGCATCGTCCTGTTCGTCGGTCGCATCGAGCAGATCAAGGGGATCGACGTGCTGCTGCGCGCACTGGGACTCTTGTTCACCCGACGGCCCGACCTGCGGAGCGACGTCTGCCTACTCGTCGTCGGTGGCGCGCTGGACCCTGGAGACGACGCAGACGAGACCGAAAAGATCCAGGAGCTGCGTCGCCTGGTTCACGAGCACCGCATGGAGGCCAACGTGAACTTCGTCGGCTCGCTCGATCAGGAGACCCTCGCGCTGTATTACGCAGCCGCCGACGTTTGCGCCGTGCCCTCGCTCACCGAGTCGTTCGGTCTGGTGGCGCTCGAAGCGATGGCCTGCGGCACACCCGTCGTCGGCACGCGCGTCGGTGGGCTGCAGACGCTCATCGAGGACGGCGAGTCGGGCCTTCTCGTCCCCGCTGGCAACGATCAGGCGCTCGCGGACGCGATCGAGCGGGTGCTCACGGACCATCGCCTGCGGATGCATCTCGCGCACGGAGCGCGCGATCGCGCCGAGCACTTCACTTGGCAGGGCGTCGGTGAGAAGATCGCCGCCCTGTACGACTCTGTTCTGGCATCGTCACCCGCACTGGAGGTCTAAGAGTGGCCGACGCATTCCCCATTCCGAAGCGCGCGATGGCGATCGTCGCGCATCCCGACGACGTGGATTTCGGCTGCTCGGGAACGCTCGCCGGATTCATCGAGCGCGGCACGCACGTGACCTATTGCTTACTCACCAGCGGGGACAAAGGGACGCACGATCCAAAGATGGCGCCTGACGTGCTGGCCCAGACCCGCGAGAAGGAGCAGCGCGCGGCGGGCGAAGCGATCGGGGTGAAGGAGTTCGTTTTCCTCCGGCACCACGACGGTGAGCTCGAGCGATCGATGGCCCTGCGCGAAGAGGTCTGCCTTGCCATCCGCCTTCACAATGCACATCCTGGCCGGCTCCGGCCACGGCAAGACCCAGACCCTGCAAAGCCTGAT
>JANMSU010000471.1:0-5017 GCA_031389835.1 Chloroflexota bacterium | reverse complement strand
CGAGGTCGACCATCCGCTGCGACTCGTCGCGCACGTCGCCCAGCTGGCGATCGCCAATGGAGCCGTGGTTCACTCCGATGCGGATCGGCGTTCCCTGCACCTTCGCGCGCTTCACCACTTCCCGCACACCGTCCTTGTTGTGAATATTCCCCGGATTGAGGCGGAGCTTGTGTACCTTCGCGTCGAGCGCCATCAGGGCGAGCTTGTAATCGAAGTGGATGTCCGCGACGATCGGAAGGATGCTGCGGCGGACGATCTCCTTCAGCGCTTCGCCGGCACGCTTGTCCGGCACTGCGACGCGGGCGATCTCGCAGCCGACCTCCTGGAGGCGCTCGATCTGGCGGATCGTGGCGTCGACGTCGTGGGTGAGCGTCGTGCACATCGACTGCACCGAGACCGGCGCGCCGTCGCCGACCGCCGTCCCGCCGACCCAAACACGCTTCGACTTCCGTCTGGGGCGCGGTCCGACGCGGTCTTCCGGCAGGTTCAGGTCGATGCTCATCGGCATGCTCACGACATCAAGTGTACGTTCGTCATTCGCCGCACATGTGAGACATGCGACTAGCGGCGTCTCCCGAGAGCCGTCAGTCTGAACGCGTGATCCGAAGACCCGGCGAGACGATCGTTTGGCGTTCCGTCGACCGCGAGAAGCGGGTCGTCGAGACCGCTCTCCCGTGGACAGTCGTGCGGCACGACCAGCGGAGCATCGTCCTCTTCATGCCACCTGGCACGAGCTGGCGCGTGCGGACCGGCCGGTATGGCGGCCCCCGCGACCGGATGCTGCTCGAGTGGGACGGCGGGTACGCCGAGCGCATCTGGACGGGCACCAACACGATCCTGCTCCACCGCTTTGGCGACGCGCACTCGATCTGGCTCGCGCGCGACGACCTGACCGCGCGGCTCGCATGGTGGTACGTCAATCTCGAGGAGCCCTGGCGCGAGACCGCGATCGGATTCGACTCGCGCGACAACATCCTCGACCGCTACGCGGGTCCGGATGGCGAGTGGCACTGGAAGGACGAGGACGAGCTCAGCTGGGAGATCGAGCAGGGCTTGGTCCCGCCGGAGCGCGAGGGCGAGTTGCGCGCTGAGGGCGAGCGCGCGCTCGAGCGTTTCCGTCGGCGCGATCCCCCACTCGATGGCGATTGGCTCGGCTTCCGGCCGGATCCCGGATGGTCCATCCCCGTTCTACCGGAGGGCTGGCGCGAGTTCGAGCACAGCTAGGCACTGGCTCCGGTGTAGTTCCGAAGGCCCCAGCGCCATAGGGCGCTCGCGAGTGCAACGGCGAGCACCGTGCCGGCCCCGAGGATCGCGACGCCGACCCAGTCCATCCGCCCCGCGATGACGTTCGCCGGGGCCGTGACGGCGATGCCAATGGGTACGATCGTGCTCAGCGACACGCGCAGCCAGAGTGGATAGACGTCCACGGGAAAGCGTCCCGCCTCGGTGAACGCCCAAAAGATCGCCAGCAGGTTTTCGACGCGCACGAACCAGAATGCCAGCGTGACCAGACTCAGAATCAGCGAGTACACAAGCATCCAGCCGAAGACGATCGAGGCGGAGAAGAGCAGCGCCTGACCGAGGCCGATCTGATCGCCGACCTGGAACAGCCCGACGATGACGACGATGAGTCCGAGGACCAAGTCTGCCGCTCGGACCACTTTGAGATGGCGGGTGCTTACGAGGAACTGCACGTTGACCGGCTTGAGCAGGTGGAAATCGAGCGTGCCGACGCGCACGTGCTCCATGAGTCGTTCGAATGATGGAGAGAACACGAGGCTCACACCACCCTGGATGACGTAGTACACACCCAACAGGACGACCATCTGCGGCAGCGTCCAGCCGTTGATCGTCGTCGTGTGACCGAACATGATCAAAACGGCGCCGATGCTCGTCCCGATCACCAGGAACATCTCGAAGACGCTCAGATAAAGATTGCCGCGATATTCCATCTCGAACTGGAGCTCGGTCACAGCAAAGGATCGAAATATGCGCAGATAGCGAAGCATTACGCGCCTACCGCGCTGTACTCACGCAGCCCGGCCCGCCACGCGAACCGGAACGCGATGATCGTGACACCCAGCCACACCCCCTGGCCGACCAGATACAGCAGGCCGCGTTCGAGCGTGACCCCGCCACGCAGGATCTCCGCAGGGACCGCGAGGACGTAGGCGAACGGGAGCGCGTACGAGATCACCTGCAGCGGGATCGGCATCAGCGAGAGCGGCGCGATCTGCCCAGCGAAGATGAACGAGGTCCGCTGGAGCAACGTGTTCACCGTGTTGATGCGCTGGAGCCAGAACGTCGCCGTAGCCACGACCCAGCCGATCATGAAGTTGAGGGCAGCGGCGAGCACGATGCTCGGAACGAACAGCGCGAGATGCCACCACTCGAAGCTCCACGTCACTTGGAAAGTGAGCGCGATGACGAAACACACCAGCATCAGCGGGAGGAATGTCGTGACCTTCCAGATAAGGTTCTCGACTACCGAGTAATGAAGCGGATGCAGCGGACGGAGCAGCTTGGGCGACAGCCTGCCCTGCCGGACCTCGAACTCGAACTCGAACGAGTTCCACGCTGTGGTGAGGTGCCCCACGATCGTGAGCGCGATGTAGTAGGCCGCGAAGTCGCTCGTGGTGTAGCCGCCGACGCTCCCGCCCTGCGCCGTCGCCACGGCGGTCCAGGCCGCGAGGAAGATCACCGGACGGATGATCGAGAAGAGCATCCAGAGCACCGCCTGGATCCGGTACTGCGCCGCGGCCTGGACCTGAGCGACGAGGAGCTGGCGGTAGATCCGGATCACGCGCTGGCCTCCGCCAGCGGGCTCTCAGACGTGAAGACCTTGTCGATGACCTCCTCGATCGGCGGGTCCTCGACGCTGATGTCCGCGAGCCGGTCGCCGAGCTCGCGCACCAGGCGTGCCGTGCGCTCACCGGCCTGCGAGCGCGGTACGTGGATCGTCGCGATGTTGTCCGTGCTCGACACGACATCACCGAACGCGGCCAGATCCCCCACCTGGCCCCGCAGCGTCACGGTGATGCGCTTGTAGGGCGCCATCCGCTCGGCGAGGTCCGCAAGGGCACCGTCGTAGAGGAGCACGCCGCGGTGGATCACGATCACGCGCCGGCACAGCGCGACGACGTCGTCCATGTAGTGGCTCGTGAGCAGGATCGTCGCGCCGCTGCGCTGGTTGTACTCGGCGACAAAGCGGCGGATGCGGCCCTGCATCGAGATGTCGAGGCCGAGCGTGGGCTCGTCGAGGAACGCGACGCCGGGAGAGTGCAGGAGCCCCGCCGCAAACTCCACCTTCATGCGCTCGCCGAGCGAGAGCCCGCGGACCGGCTTGCGCAGCAGTGGCTGCAACTCGAGGAGATCAGTGAGCTCGTCGAGCGTGCGCTTGTACTGGGCGTCTGGAATGGCATAGATCTCCTTCAGCACGAGGAACGAGTCGGCGGCCGGGATGTCCCACACCAGCTGCGAGCGGTTGCCCATGAGGAGCGTCATGCCGCGAAGGAACTTGCTCTCGCGGCGCCAGGGGACATGTCCCAGTACCGTTGCCTCGCCGCCGGTCGGATGAAGGAGACCGGAGAGCATCTTGAGCGTCGTCGTTTTCCCCGCGCCGTTGGGACCGAGGAATCCGACGACTTCACCGGGGTCGATGTGGAAGGTAATGCCGTCCACCGCGAGCACCTCGCGGTAGCGGCGCTTGACGAGGGAGCGAAGCGTGGCGGCCAGTCCGGTCTCGCGTTCGGTCACGCGATAGACCTTCCGGAGCGCGCGCACGTCGACGACGGGCGCATCCATGGGCCGCAGAGCCTACACGCGGAGAGTGCCGACCGAATGGGGACTTCGCGACAGTCGGATCACTCGAGCAGACGCGCGCGGATGAGCTCGATGTCGGCACCGGAGAGACCGGCTCGCGTGAGGTACGCCTTCGCGCCGCCGTGTCGCGTCCGCAGATGCGCGAGGGTCGCGAGCATCGTCTCGGCGCTCGCGTCATACGAGCGCTCCAGTCGTGCACGCGCCTCGTCGTCCGGCGCGGCGGCGAGTGCCGCCGCAAGCTCGGCCGCGAGGTTCGCGACCGTCAGCGAGTAGTCCGCCGCGATGTCCGCATCGGACACGCCGACGAGCGACAGGAGCAGCGCCACCGCGATGCCGGTGCGGTCCTTGCCCGCGAGACAGTGGATGAGGACACCACCTGGCACGGCGCCCGCGACCGCGCGCGCCATCGCGGCGATGTGCTCGGCGCGCTGATCGAGCACGAGCGCGTCGCGCTCGGAGCGTGTGCGCGCGACCCATTCCGGCTGTCGCCACAGCTGATCGTCCTGCTGTGGGATGAGGCAGTAGTCGACGCCCTGCTCGTGCAAGGTCGGATCGGGATCCTGTTGCGCCTCCGCGGGGTTGCGAAGGTCGATCACCGTCCGCACGCCATGAGCGACGAGCGCGGCGCGGCCGCCGTCGCTCAGGCGACAGAGCTGGTCGGAGCGGACGAGCGCGCCACGCCGCACCCGCCGACCATCGACGGTCACAAGTCCGCCGAGGTCCCGTACGTTGAGGCACGCGTCCCACGCGAGCGCGCGGGTGGCCTCGTTCGCGTTAGCCGCCAACGACTCGGCGGATGTCCGCGATGCTCACGACGACCAGGAGCAGGAGCAGCAGCACGAAACCGACCGCATGCACGGCGGCCTCGACCTGCGGTGTGAGGCGGACGCGGAAGATGCCGCCAAGGAGCACGAAGAAGAGTCGCCCGCCGTCGAGGCCGGGGAACGGAACGATGTTGAGCACCGCGAGATTCACGGACAACACGCCAACGAGCTTGAGGAATGTCGGCAGTCCGAACTGCGCGACCTGCCCTGTGACGCGGAAGATCTCGATCGGCCCGCCGACCGTCGGAGCGTCGGTCGAGCCGCGTGGCGCAAGGAGCTGCCCGGGCAGCTCCGCGATCTGTCCGATCACCTGGCCCGAGAGCGAGACGGCTTGCCCGAACGCTTCGGGCAGCGCGACCGAGAATCTCGCG
>JANMSU010000431.1:0-7042 GCA_031389835.1 Chloroflexota bacterium | reverse complement strand
CTGGCGTCACGGGGGGCTAGGCTAACCGCAACCTTGCAAATCGCCTATATCCAGTGCGAGCGCGCTAGACGGCGGCTCCGGTCAGGAAGAACAGCACCCTCGCGCTGATCTCCCCCGCGAGCGCGCAGCCGATGCCTACGTACAGCAGTCCGGTCGACGACTGCGTGTTCATCCGCGCCGTCCACCATGCGGCGAGCGCGACGGCAAGCGTCATGAGCAGACCCACACCGATCCGGATCCCGATAGCGACCACGAGTCCGGTCTGTGTCGTTCCGACCAGGTCCCCGCGCATCAGGGTGGCGAGCACGATCACGAGCTGCAGCACCACCGCCACGACGACGACAAGCGATGCGTTCCGCAGCGGACCGGTCGACAGCTTCGGCGTGACCAGGTACCAGTGCCCGAGGAGCATCGCGCCGTTGAGCCCCCCGAGGGCGAGCGCACCGAGCGGCGGCGCCGATAGCGCGAGCGCGAGACCGAAGGCGTCGCCCGTCGCTGTTGCGGTTCGCGACACGGAGGCGACTCCGAGCGCCACCACGCCCGCGACGATCGCGAGGATCCCTCCGATGTTCCGCGGGAATCGGGCTGGGATGAACGTGAAGACCAGCTGCACGACCATGA
This sequence comes from Chloroflexota bacterium, assembly GCA_031389835.1. Lineage (GTDB taxonomy): Bacteria > Chloroflexota > Limnocylindria > P2-11E > P2-11E > CF-39. The sequence goes on along the minus strand of JANMSU010000431.1, from coordinate 6,421 downwards.
GGATCGCGACGAGAGCCAGCGCTTGACCGAACGAGCCCAGCGGACCCGCGTCCAGACCGACGCGCGCGGCGGCGTCGCCGCGTGGCAGCGTGGGCGCGAGCCCCAGAGCGGCCGCGGCCGCGACCGCGTTGACGCCGGCCACGAGCTTCAGGAAACCGCCCGGCGCCTCGCCGCGCCGCTCGAGGAACCACGCGACGAACGTGCCACCCACCGCGAGTTCCACCAGAACCACTGCAAGGACGAGCGGCAGGGTGAGGATCGTCTCCATCAGGGCAGCAGGTCGCCGACATCGGGGACGGTCGCGCCCCGATCGATCGCGAGGTGGAAGAACTCACGGCCGCCGCGCCGCTCGAGCATCTCGTAGAACCGGTCGCGGTCCTTGAACTGCGTCTTGTGACATTCGAAAGCCTTGGCCTTGCGGTCCTGGAACTCGCTGATGTCCACCGTGTGCGTCGGCGTCATCGCGACGATCGGACGGTCCGGGTGGAGCGGTGACGCATTGAAGAAGAGCCGCCCGGCGGCATGAGGCTCGCCGCGGTCCGGATACTGATCGGCGAGCGCGGCACGGTGGAAGCCGCGGACCGCGAAGAAGGACGCGGCGCGGTGGTCGTCGTGCTCGCTGCCTGCGCCCTCGGGGCCGAACGTGCAGACCACGTCGGGTCTGACCTCGCGGATGAACTGGACGACGTCGGCGGTGACCCTTTCTGACGGCGAGGCCGCAAGGCCCCCATCCGGCCACTCGAGAAGGCTGGCGTGCTTGAAGCCGATGACGTTGACCGCGTCGCGCCACTCCTTGCTTCGCTCCGCTGCCAGCTCGGCTGGCGCCCAGGACCCGCGCTCCTTGCCGAACCACATACCCACGTCGCCGCGGGTGAGGGTGAGGAGCGCCGTCTTGTGGCCGGCGTCCGCGAGCTTCATCGCCGTGCCGGCGATGCCGAACGATTCGTCGTCGGGATGTGCGTATACGAAGAGCACGGTGCCGATGGCGTCACGCTAGCGTGAAACACGCGATGACGCGCTCTGACCACGACCGGCGGATCGCCGAGATGTTCGACCGGGTCGCGCCGCGTTATGACCGGCTCAATCGCATCCTGTCTGGCCGGCGCGACATAGGGTGGCGGCGGCGGGCGATCTCGCTCGCGAGGCTCGACGCGCACCAGGTCGCTCTCGACGTCGGGATCGGGACCGGTGACCTCGCATTCGCTCTTCTCGGCGCGTCCGACGAGTCGGTCCGCGTTATCGGCGTGGACCTCTCACCGGTGATGCTCGAAGCGCTGCGACGACGCGCCGCCGCGAGCGGCGAGCGTCGCGTGATGCCGGTGCGCGCGACCGCCGAAAGGCTGCCGTTCGCCGACGCATCCTTTGACGTGGTGGTGGCCGGATTCGCGGTGCGCAACTTCGGTGAGCTCGCGCTCGGTCTCCGCGAGACGCGTCGTGTTCTGCGCGCCGGCGGGCGGGCCGTCATCCTCGAGCTCTCGACGCCGCCGAACCGTCTCGTCGGGATCGTGTACGACCTGTACTTCCATCGGATCGCACCGCGCATCGCGGCGCTACTCGGCGGACACGCCGCGGCGTACCGCTATCTGCCGCGCTCGGTGGCGGCGTTCCCTGATGCGGATGGGCTCGCCGCACACATGCGCGACGCGGGTTTCGCGCGCGTACGCTACGAGCGTCTCAGCTTCGGCGTCGCGGCGATCCACGTCGGGGAGGCGTGATGGACTTCGACATCCCGGACGAGCTGGCGCTCTTGGCGCGCACCGCGCGTGACTTCGTGGAGACGCGCCTTCAGCCCATCGAGAAGCAGGTCGAGGACAGCGACGAGATCCCGGACGAGATCGTTCGCGAGATGGCGGCACTCGGCTTCTTCGGGCTGCCGTTCCCCGAGGACTTTGGCGGCGCCGGCGCCGGCGACCTCGGCTACTGCCTCGCGCTCGAGCAGTTCGGACGAACGTCCGCCGCCTTCTCGAATCTGATCGGGGCGCACACCTCCATCGGCAGCATGTCCATCTTCCTCGGCGGCACCGACGAGCAGAAGCGTCGCTACCTGCCCGACCTCACCGCCGGGCGGAAGATCGCCGCGTTCTCCCTCACCGAGCCGTCGAGCGGGTCGGACGCCGCGTCGATCCAGTCGACGGCGCGAAAGGATGGCGATCGCTGGCTTCTGAACGGAACCAAGATCTGGGTCACCAACGGCCCGATCGCCGACGTCGTGGTGGTGTACGCGGCGAACGACCGCGCGAAGGGCGCGCGCGGCGGCATCACCGCGTTCATCGTCGAGAAGGGCTTCAAGGGATTCCGGGTCGGCAAGATCGACGAGAAGATGGGGCTGCGCGGATCGAAGACCGGGGAGCTGATCTTCGAGGACTGTGAGGTGCCGGACGAGAACGTGCTCGGCGGCGAGGTCGGCGCGGGCTTCCGCACGGCCCTCGGTGCGCTCGACATCGGGCGCGTGTCGCTCTCGGCCGGCGCGGTCGGGACGAGTCAGCACCTGCTGGAGCTCGGGATCGCGCACGCGAATCGGCGGAAGCAGTTCGGCCGACCGATCGCGGCGAATCAGGCGATCCAGTGGATGCTCGCGGACAGCGCGGTCGAGATCCACGCCGCGCGCCTCATGGTCTACGACGCTGCCGCGAAGCTCGACCGCGGGATCCGCGTCTCACGCGAGGCGGCGATGGTGAAGGTGTACGCGTCCGAGCTTGCGAACCGCGTCGCCGACCGCGTGCTGCAGATCCACGGCGGGATGGGCTACATGAAGGACTCGCCGGTGGAGCGCGCGTATCGTGACGCTCGCATCCTCCGCATCTACGAGGGGACGAGCGAAGTGCAGCGGATGATCATCGCGGAGGACCTCCTGAAGGCGTAAGCCTAGGTAGCAGGCGTATAAGGAAGGGCGATGGCGAAGAAGATCGCGGTCCGGGCCAAGGACGCGGCGCCGATGGCCGGTCGGCCGTGGACGAAGCACTACGACCCCGGCGTCCCCGCGACTCTGATCTATCCCGACGCGACGATGCATGCCCTGCTCGACGACGCTGCCGAGAGCTACCCCGAAGCGATCGCGACGATCTTTTTCAACAAGAGGCGGACCTACAAGTCGATCTCCGACGATGCCTGGCGTTTCGCGAACGGCCTTCGCCAGCTCGGCGTCAAGAAGGGCGACCGGGTCGCGCTCCTTCTCCCGAACGCTCCGCAGTTCATCGTTGCCTTCTTCGGCGCGCTTCGAGCCGGAGCCACAGTGGTGCCGTGCAATCCGCTGTACACCGCGCCCGAGCTGCACCACCAGCTCGCGGACTCCGGCGCGGCGACGCTCGTCCTGCTCTCGCGGCTCTATCCCGTTGCGAAGTCCGCGCGGGCGGGCACGAGTGTGAAGAACGTGATCGTCACCAACATCAAGGAGGAGATGCCTCCGCTCCTGCGGATCATGTTCACGATCGCGAAGGAGAAGAAAGACGGGCACCGCCAGCCGTTCAAGGACGATGACGGAGCGGTCGCGTTCCGAGAAGTGCTCGAGGCGCCGGCCACGCCGTTCGACGGAGGCACGCGGAAGGACGACATCGCGCTCCTCCAATACACCGGCGGTACCACCGGGGTGAGCAAAGGCGCGATGCTCTCGCACCGCGCGCTCGTGGCGAATGTGCTCCAGTGCCGCGCCTGGTTCACCAACCTCAAGGACACGGCAGGCACCGGAATGGCGGTGATGCCGTTCTTCCACGTCTATGGGCTCACCGTGGTGATGGGTCTGTCGATCCAGAGCGCGTCGGCGATGATCCTCGAGCCGCAGTTCGACCTCGCGCATGTGCTGAAAGACATCCAGCGGCATAAGCCGAACACGTTCAGCGGCGCTCCGCGCATCTACAACGCGATCATCAACTCACCCCTCCCCGCCAAGTACGACCTAAAGTCGATCGAGGCGTGCGTGTCGGGCTCGGCGCCGCTCCTGGTCGAAACACATCGGAGGTTCGTCGAGCTCACCGGCGCCAATCTTGTCGAGGGCTATGGCCTCACCGAGGCTGCGCCGGTGACGCACTGCAATCCGCTCTTCGGCAAGGGCAAGCAGAAGGTCGGCAGCGTCGGCGTGCCGTATCCGGATGTCGAGTCGAAGATCGTCGACCTCGAGACAGGCACGCGCGAGGTCGGTCCCGGGGAATCAGGCGAGCTGGTGCTGCGGGGGCCGCAGCTGATGGATGGCTACTACAACAGGCCCGAGGAGACGGCGCAGACCATCCGCGACGGGTGGCTCTACACCGGTGACATCGCGACCGTCGACTCAGACGGTTATGTGGCGATCGTCGATCGCAAGAAGGAGATGATCATCGTCTCGGGGTTCAACGTCTACCCGCGCGAGGTCGAGGAGGCGCTGGCGCTACATCCGGCGATCTTTGACAGCGCGGCGATCGGCGTTCCGCATCCCATCAAGGGCGAAGAGGTGAAGGCCTTCGTCGTCCTAAAGCCCGGAGCGCAGGCGACCGCTGAAGAGATCATCGCGCATTGCCGCACTCAGCTCGCCCCGTTCAAGGTCCCCAAGGACATCGAGTTCCGTGAGACGCTCCCGAAGACCCTCATCGGGAAGACGCTTCGGCGCCAGCTTGCGGAAGAAGACCGCAAGAAGCGCGGTCAGGCGGCCCCGAAGACCTAGTCCCTTAGTGGGTGACACGGGACTCCGTGTACATGAGCTCGTCCCGAATGATCGACTCGAGCGTGTTGTAGGTGACGCGAAGCACCACGGTCACGTCGCCCTCGGGGTACGGCGAGCGCGGCGCCATCACCATCGCGGTCCAGGCCATTGGGGTTGCGTATGCGTTCAACATGCGTGTGACTTTGACGCCATGCGCGCACCGTTCCATCGGGCTGGCAGGGGAGAGCCTCTCCCCCGTGAAGATGAAACCGCGAGTTCCGAATAGAGTGCCGCCGTGTCGGAGATGAGAAACGGGATCCTGATGTCACCCTTGCGAGTTGTTCGGCTCCCCCTTGAGCGGCAGGACCGCCCCGAACGAGTGACAACGACACGTAGATGAAGAAGGTCGCCCCGGTCATCATCGCGAGCGGGAACGGTGCGAGCGGTCTTGCCGCGGGCATCGCCGTGTTGCGGAAGGGCGGTAGCGCGCTCGACGCGGTCGAGGCGTGCGCGCGCGTGATCGAGTCCGATCCGTCGGACACCAGCGTGGGGCGCGGCGGGAAGCCGAACGTCCTCGGCGTCGTCGAGCTGGACGCGTCCCTCGTCGATGGGACCACGCACCGTGCTGGCGCGGTGGGCGCGCTTGCCGGCTACCTGCACCCGATCACCGTCGCGCGTGCGGTCATGGAGCGCCTGCCACATGTGATGCTCGTCGGCGACGGCGCGGCGCGATTCGCGGCTGAGATCCGCGCCGAGAAGGCGAACCTGCTCACGGCGTCGACGCGCCGGACGTGGGTCGAGCGCCTCGCGGCTGCGCGCGAGACCCCGGCGAGCGTGCGGCGTCGCACCAAGCTCGCGCCGGTCGTGGCCAAGACCGTCGGCGAGGAACGCGGGACCGTGAACTTCATCGCGCGGGATCGCGCCGGCGACATGGCGTCCGCCGTGTCGACCAGCGGCTGGGCCTACAAATATCCGGGCCGGCTCGGTGACTCACCCATCGTCGGCGCGGGTAACTACTGCGACAGCCGGTATGGCGGCGCGTGCTGCACTGGATTCGGCGAGCTCGCGATACGGAACGTGACAGCGAAGACCGCCGTCGACCGTCTCGCTCGCGGCATGCCGGCAGCGGAGGTCGCGAGGAACGCCATCGCGGACGTGAACACGCTCGACGACGCGGCGTTCAACATCGTGGTGCTCGCTGCGGACGGCTCGCACGCCGCCGCGTCGAATCGCAAGGACCGCCGCTACGCATGGCAGCGCACCGACATGGATGCGCCCGAGACGCCGGCACGGGTGGTCGTGAGCCGCTCGAGCTAGCTCGGCTCGGCTTTCACCGGCGCCGTCGTGCCGACGCGTGCGCGATAGATGCTCCAGGCGAGGCCCGTGAGCGGAACCGCGAAGAGCGCGCCGACGACACCGGCGACCTCGACACCGACCAGCACCGCGAGGAGCGCCGCGATGGGATGCAGCCCCACCGCGTTCCCGGAGATGCGCGGCACGAGCAGGTGGTTCTCGAGCTGCTGGATGGCGGTCGCGGCCAGCACCACCCAGATGACCAGCGGGAAGGGCTCGGTGAGCGAGACCAGCGCCGCGACGGCACCCGCGACGATCGGCCCGGCGATGGGAACGAGCTCGAGGATGCCCGCCAGAACGCCGAGGAACACCGCGTAGGGAACGCCAAGCACGAGGTACGCGATCGCCGAAATGGTGCCGATGATGAGACCGAGAAGAAGCTGCCCGCGGATGTATCTGCCGAACAGACGCGCCGCTTCGGCCTCGATCCGCCGGAATTCTGCCTGCTGCTTGGCG
>JANMSU010000396.1:0-16824 GCA_031389835.1 Chloroflexota bacterium | reverse complement strand
GCGGAGCTCGCGCTCGAGCGCGCGAAGAGACTGGTCGAGACCGGTCGCGACGTCGCGATCCTCCTCGACTCGGTGACGCGCCTCGCCCGCGCGTACAACCTGGCGGTACCGCCGTCAGGCCGCACGCTTTCCGGCGGCATGGACCCGGTCGCGCTCTACCCGCCGAAGCGCTTCTTCGGCGCCGCGCGCAACATCGAAGGAGCGAACGGGCAGCCCGCCGGCTCGCTGTCGATCTTCGCCACCTGTCTCGTCGACACCGGCAGCCGCATGGACGACGTGATCTACGAAGAGTTCAAGGGCACGGGTAACTCCGAGATGATCCTCGACCGCAAGCTGCAGGAGCGCCGCACCTTCCCTGCGATCAACATCCCGGCCTCCGGCACGCGGCGGGAGGAGATGCTCCTCTCACCCGAGGTGATGAAGCAGGTCATCCTGCTGCGGAAGATGCTCTCCGCGGTCGGTCAGATCGAAGGCACCGAGCTCCTGCTTCAGCGACTCGGTAAAACGAAGACGAACAAGGAGTTCCTCGCGTCGATCGCCAAGGCGATGGACGCTGACGCCAAGAACTAGCGGAACCCGTACAGCACATGCAGAACGCTGTCGACCGTGCGTGTAGCGCCGAACAGAAGCGCGCCTGCGAGGCCGGCGTAGCCAAGCGGTCGCGGTAGGCCCAAGAGGCGCACGATCGCCGCGACCGCGAGCGCGCCGATGATGACGAGCGCAACAGGCGTATTGCCAGTGGAAGCCTGAACGCCGCCAACGACGGCCGAAGCGACGAGGAGCGCGGCCGGTCCGAGCGAGAGCAGGCCGAGCACGTCCACTACACGCGCGGTCGTTCCAGCCGTAGCGGTGAGCCTTCGTAACCGATCGAACAGCCAGGCCGTGACCACGCCGAAGATCACAAACAGCGCGGCGAACATCGCCAGATTGAGCGGCGGCGGGCCGAAACGATTGAAGTCAAAGTTGAACGGATCCAGCACTGTGAATCCGACCGTCGCAAGCAGGCCGATGCCGTAAGCGAGGCCGTGCCAGGGCCGCAGCCGGCGAAGCCAGGGCTCCACGATCCCGTACACCACGCCCCCCACGAGACCTGCGGGAATCCCGACGAAGAGGACCAACGCGAGCGTGCCGGCAACGGTGATGTCGCCGACGGGATTGCCGGCCTCGGTACGCACGCCGACCATGCTCGGTCCCGCTGCGAACCCGCTAATGCGCATCACGACGCGGCCGAGCAGGCCGCCGACCACGATCCCGGCGATGACGCCCGAGAGGGTCGCCAGTCCGAGGTGACGAGCGAGCGCTATCCAGGCTGGCATACGCGCAATGTATGCGCTGAGGATGCTGTCACGGGGCTAAGGCCCGCTTGACTGCCCGGATAGGGTGGTTCAAGAGTGCGGTCCGTGGTGGGAGCCGCCAATTCTTTTAGTGGGAGCCGCCGCCGGATTCCGCTCAGCTTCTACTTGGTCGGACTGCTCGTTCTCTTCGTCGTAACCGCGGTCGGAAGCGCACTCGTGGTGCGCTCGCAAGCGGAGCAGGACGCCGAACGGACCGCTGGTGCGGAAGCCCGATTCGCCGCCAAGCTCGCGGCTTCGGAAGTGGCCAGCGCCCTGGCGCAGATCGAAGAGATCGTGACCCGGACGGCGGCGAACCCCGGCATCGCGTCCGTCTTCGCAACCGGCTCTCCCTGCAACGTGGTCCTGGGCGCGATCGGTGTCTTCCAGACGCCCCGGCTCGACTTCACGCTCCCGAACGGGAGCGTCAACTGCTCGAGCGCAGGAGCCACTCCGAGCGGTGTCTCGTATCGCGACGCACCCTGGCTGACGGAGGCGCTGCGTGGCACCGTCTTCGCGGCACCCGTCATGGATCCCCGGACCGGGCACGCGAGCGCCGTGACGGCCGCGCGAGTCACGAGCGTTGGCGTCGTCGCCGTCTTTGTGGATCTGACGGATCTAGGACCGACCTTGTCTAGACGTTTCGGCGGTCCGCGCGCGCTCGAATTCCTCGTCACCACGCCGGACCGGAAGACCGCGCTGACCCGCTCGCTTGACGCCACGCGCTGGTCCGGAACGGCAATCGACGGTACGTCCTTTACGACCGCGCTTGCGTCGACGCGTCCTGACCTCGACGGCACGTCCCGCGTCTACGGGGAGGCGACGGCCGGCCCTCGCGCCTGGAGCGTGTACGCCGGTGCGGAGGCGAGCGCAGTCGTGGCGGGAGCCACGGGTCTGTTCGCACGCGAGCTGATCGTGACCTCCCTCGGGCTGCTGGCGTTCCTTCTCGGCACCCTGTTCGTGTATCGGCGCGTGGTGGGACCGGTGCACGCTCTGAGCCGATCCGTCAGCGAGGTGAGCGACCCCACTTTGGCGGAACCGGTCAAGGTGAGCGGTCCGGCTGAGATCGCGCAGCTCGCGGAGAACTTCAACGGCCTGATCGCGACGGTCAGGACGCAGCTTGCCGACCGGCAGCACGCCGAGGCGAGCGCCCGTGCGATGCTCGACTCGTCGCTTGACGCCGTTGTCGGCATGGACGACGCCGGCAAGATCGTCGAGTGGAGTCGACAGGCCGAGGCGACATTCGGGTGGTCGAACGCGGAGGCGGTCGGACAGCCGCTCGTCTCGCTGGTGATCCCGGAGCGTTATCGGCCACGCCACCTCGCGGGCCTCGCAGAGTACCGGCGCACGGGCATCGGCCCGATCCTCGGACGGCGCATCGAGCTTGAAGCGTGCGCACGCGACGGACGCGAGATCCCCGTCGAGCTGTCGATCACCGCCGCGCAGACACCAAAGGGTCACGTCTTCACGGCGTTCATCCGCGACCTCAGCACACGCCGCACATCGGAGGAGCAACGTGTCGCGCTTGAGGAGCGGCTGCGGCAGTCCGAGCGACTCGAGGGTATTGGTCGGCTCGCGGGCGGGATCGCTCATGACTTCAACAACATCCTCGCGGTGGTCATGAATTATTCGCAGTTCGTCGAGGACACCCTGCCCGCGGACAGCGAGGTGCGTGATGACGTCGTGCAGATCCGTCTCGCGGCGGAACGCGGCGCCACGTTCACGCGGCAGCTCCTCACGTTCGCGCACCGCGGCGCGGTCAATCCCCAGGACGTCCAGCTCAACACCGTCATCAGCGAGCTGCGCACGATGCTGCGACGGACGATCCCGCAGAGCGTGAAGATCGACCTCCTTCTTGCACCGGATCTCTGGACGACCCGCGTCGACGTCGGCCAGGTCGAACAGCTCCTCCTCAATCTCATCGTGAACGCGGCCGACGCGATGCCGGACGGAGGCACGGTGCTCGTCGCGACCGCGAATGTCGAGCTCGACGGCTCGGATCTCACCGCGCCAGGTCTGACCGCCGGTCGGTATGTTCAGCTGGAGGTGATTGATACCGGTCTCGGAATGTCGAAGGAAGTGGTCGCGAGGGCGTTCGAGCCGTTCTTCACGACCAAGCCGCAGGGAAAGGGCACGGGCTTGGGACTCGCGACCGCGTACGGGATCGTCCGGCAGGCGGAAGGCGGGATCGTGATCGAGTCTGAGGTCGCGAAGGGCACGACGGTGCGCGTGCATCTGCCGGCACAGTTCGGCACGGCGGCGGAATCCGCGAGGATCCGCGTGTCAACCGTACCGGCCCCCGCCACCAGCAAGGCGGTGGTCTTCGTGGTCGAGGACGAGGTCGCCGTACGGAGGGCCGTCGTACGGATCCTGTCCGACGTTGGCTACAGCCTCATGCAAGCGGCCAGGCCGGCGACCGCGCTCGATCTCGCCAGGCGGTGGTCGGGTCCGATCGATGTGTTGCTGACCGACATCGTGATGCCAGACCTGTCCGGGGACGAGCTCGCGCGCGAGCTGCGCGAGGCGCGGCCGGACCTGCGCGTCGTTTACATGACCGGGTACAGCGGCGAGATCGACGCGATGGCCCTGCGGATCGACGGACCCGTCGTCCAGAAACCGTTCACGCGTGACGCTCTGCTCGCCGCGGTCGCGGAGGCGCTTACACCGCACGTCTAGCGCAAGGGCTGGCCGTACCACTGACCGAGTCCTCATGCGGAGGTGACCGTGGTGCGCCCGTCCGCGACCGGCCTCGCGACCTCGTTCTACCGCTTGTATCTGCTCGAGTCGCTCGCATCGACGACCGCGCGTCCCGCGACGCTGCTCGCGAGGATCTCCGCGGAGCGTCTCCCGCTCGCGAGCGGCGCGTTCGGGCGCGCTCTGCAATCCCTCCTGGAGGGTGGCCACCTCGTCCCCGCACCAGAGGCGGCGGTCGCCCTCACTCCGCTCGGAGCGGCGGAACGCCTCTCCGAGCGGGAACGTTGGCGCGCGGTCATCCCGTCGGTCCTTCGTCTCATCGCGGAGCCAGAGCCGGCGCCGCGACCTGCGCCGGTACTCGCGGAAACGCCGGCGGTCGCGTACCGCGCCGCTGCCGTCGCCGAGTCGTACCTCGACCGCGTGCTCGTTGGCGCGCTGCGGGAACGGGTGGCCGATGCCCGCGACGGAGGGCGCGCGTTCTCGCTCGTTCTGGGAGTCGCCGATGTCGACGCGCCATCAGAGGCAACGAGGCGCGCCATCGTGCATCGCTGCATCCGCGCGACGCTGGGCGGTGCGTCGACACTTTTCGGTGGCGACGCGAGCGCCTTTCGATACGGAGATTGCGGCGTCGCGCTCGTCGCGCCCATCCTTGGGGACGAGGGCCGTGGCGTGCGGATCGCGACCCTTCTCCGAGCGCGACTTGATGAGCTGCTCCGCACGATGACGACCAGCGTGCGTGCCTTCACGGACACGCGGTGGCACGTTCGTGTGGGGCACGCCACTTGGAGCTCGGACCTCGTGACCACCGGTGCGGTGTTGCGCATCGCGCAGGATGCTCTCGCGCACGACGGCTCCGAAGGCCGGTCGGCCCCCTAGTTCGCCCGCGCGCGCCGGAGCACGGTGCGGAGACGCACAACGAGCTCTCGCGGCGCGGCCGGCTTCGCCATCCAGTCGTCAGATGGACCAACGAGCTCGCCAAGTCCGGCGTACTCATCCTGGTGGCCAGCCATGAAGACAAAGGGAACGGCGCCGAACGCGGCGCGCAGCTGGGGCAGCGTCGGAACATATTCCGGCTGTAGCTCGATGAGGATCAAGTCGGGCTTGAACTCCGCCGCAGCCTCGGCGGCGCTAACGGGATCAAGCGCAAGCTGGCAGACATGACCTTCGTGCTCGAGGACGCGTTCGACCGAACGGCCGAGGTGCGGATCGTCGTCGACGATGAGGATGCGGCTCATGCCAGCACCAGGCCGACGCGATCGATGAGCTGCTGCTTCGAGAACGGCTTCGCGAGGAATGGCGCGCCGTTCACAAGGGTGCTCGCTTTCGGATCGCCCGAGACGAACAAGAACTTGGCTGCGGGCTGCATCTCGCGAATGCGACCCGCGAGCTCATGTCCGCGCCAGTCGGTGAGGAAGATGTCCGTCACCACAAGGTCGATGGCACCGCGCTGCTCGGTGCAGATGCGCAGCGCTTCGCTGGCTGTCGCGGCGTGCAAGACGTTGTATCCCTGGCTGGAGAGGATGCGGTGGGTGGCCACCCGAAGGCTGTGCTCGTCGTCGACCACGAGAACGGTGCTCGTGTTGGCGTCATGGAGCGTCGCCTCCTGGGGAAGCGCGTTCACCGGGGCGGTGATCACGGCCGGCGGCGCGGGAACGTAGCGCTGCAGCCACGGGAGAACGGCGTCGGCGGGCATCGGCCTGGCGATGAAATAACCCTGAGCGCGATCGCAGCCCAGGAGCACCAGGCGCTCCAGCGTCGCCGCGTCCTCGACGCCTTCGGCCACCGCGTCCAGGCCGAGCGCGTGACTGAGGTCGATGGCGGCGCGAACGATGGACGACGTCTGCGGATCGCGCACCAGCCGGCTGATGAATGAGCGATCGATCTTGACGTCGTCCAGCGGCAGCTCGTTGAGATAGCCGAGGGAGGAGTAGCCCGTCCCGAAGTCGTCCATGGCCACACGGACGCCGAGCTTCTTGATGCTGGCGAGCGTCTGCGACGCCCGGGTCGGATCGGTCATGACATCGGTCTCGGTCACCTCGACCGTGAGCTGCGAGGCAGGCACGCCGCGGTCTGCAGCGGCTCGGGCGATGACGGTCTCCAAGTGCGAAGAGGCACCGATCGTTTTGGCACCGACATTGATGCTGATGCGCTGCGGATGTCCGACGCCTGCCCATACGGCGCTCTGCCGCAACGCCTCCCCAACGACCCAGTCCGTCAGTGGCACGATCAGGCCGGTCTGCTCCGCGAGCGGGATGAACTCTGCCGGGGGAACGAGGGCGCCGTTCCGCTGCCAGCGCATGAGTGCCTCGAACCCGACGACGGTGTTGTTCGTCAGGTCGACCATCGGCTGGTAGTGCAGACGCAGCTCGTCGCGCTCGAGGGCTTGCCGGAGGTCACCCAGCATCCGCAGCCGCTCGGCGCTGTCACGCCCGCGCGTCGACGACGCCATGGCCCAGCCTGCGTTGCGACGCACAGAGCGCGCCGCCGACTCCGCTGCGCTCATGAGCGCCGCGCTCGTCCCACCATGCTGTGGAGAACGCGCGATTCCGACGCGTCCTTCGACGTTGAGCAGGCCGCCCCCGATGAGGAAGGGTGCCCGCAATGCGTCGAGCGCGCGGACCCCTAAGACCTCGTCTGTTCTGTCCACCTGCGCCAGCACCGCGAACTCACCGGTCCCGACGCGAGCGACCAGGTCCTGCTTGAAGCTCGCCTCAAGACGTCGCGCGACTTCCCGTATGACGTCGTCGCCGACGTCGTGGCCGAAGCTCTCGTTCACATCGCGGAGGCCGGCAACGTCCAGGACAGCGAGGTGGGCGGGGCCTCCCTTGGCCACCAGCTGCTCGAGACGCTTTTCGAAGACATCACGGTTTGGAAGCTGGGTCAGGCGGTCGAACATCGTCAGCCGCTCGATACGCTGCTTGTCAGCAGCCATCCTCGCGATGATGACGCCGACCCCGAGGAAGAAAGCAGCGGCCATCAACGAGGAGCGAAAGGCGCCGCCTAGCTCGATCCCAACCGAGGCGTACAGCAGCGTGCTCGCGAACACCGTGAACACGGCTGTCAGCGCGGCGGTGCGCAGGCCCAGTAGCCACGCGGCGAGCATGATCGAGGAGGTCGGGACGATACCGATGGACGGGCCAAGCAACCCATACGCGGATGTGAAGACGAGGGCGTACGCCAATTGGATCGCGGGCACCAGGGCCCAGACGATGGGGTGTTTCTCTTTGATCACGAGAGAAACCTAGTGGCGGTCGAGGTGCTGAAGTAGCGCTACGCGCACGGTCGAACGGTGCGGTATCGGCGGGATACCCCACCCTGCGGACGTAGTGGTACTACGCGCCCAGCAGTCCGAGCTCGGTCGCGCGGACGACGGCCTCCAGCCGCGAGTGCGCGCCCAGCTTCTCGAGGATGTTCTGGATGTAGCCGCGCGCGGTGTTCACGCTGATCTCGAGCTCGCTCGCGATGCGCTCGACGTCGGCGGCCGAGGACATGAGCACGAGGACCTCGCTTTCGCGTCGCGTCAGCTGTGGAAGGCTTCGCTGACGCTCGTCGCGCAGGCGCGTGCGTTCCCGGCCGAGCCTGAGTAGCGACGCGAGCTCGTCGGGCGGCAGAAGGATCTCGCCGGCCGCCGCGCGGCGGATCGCCTTCACGATCTCCGCCGCGGGCGTCGCCTTCATCAGATACCCCGATACCCCGGCCTCGACCGCCGCGACGAGCTCGTCCTGGCTCATTCCGCCGCTCAGCATCACGACCGCGGTACCGGGATGTGCCGCGAGGAGCGTCGACGCGACGGTGACGCCAGATTCCCCGGAAAGGTTCTGGTCCATGAGGACGACGTGCGGCTTCCGCTCGCCCGCGATGCGTAACGCGGCCGCGCCGCTCGTGGCGACCTCGCCGACATCGAGATCGCTCTCTCGCGACAGCAGCGCCTGCAGGCTTTCCGCCACCGCGAGGTGATCGTCGACGATGAGCACGTTGATCTTGTCGGCCACGCGGTCACTGTACGCCGGAGGTATCGAGCACTTCCGCTGTGGCGCCCACTTCGAGGACCACGCCGTGACCGTACAACACGACGGTGTCCGCGAGGCGTCTCACATCGGCGACGTCATGAGTGACGAGGATCATCGGGACCTGCGTGCGTGTGTGGATCGCACGCAGCTGTTCGCGCAGGTGATCGCGGACGAAGGAGTCGATCGCGGCGAAGGGTTCGTCGAGGAGGACGAGATCCGGGCGTGGCGCAAGGGCGCGCGCCAGCGCGACGCGCTGCTGCTGCCCACCGGAGAGCTCGTGCGGACGTCGCTCCGCGAAGCCAGTGAGATCCACCATCTCGAGGAGCTCCTTCACGCGCGCTGATCGGTCCGTCGGGGAGGCATCGTGAAGGCCGTAGGCGATGTTCGCGGCCGCGCTGAGATGCGGAAACAACGCGTAGTGCTGGAACACGTAGCCGATCCGCCGATCGCGTGTCGCGACGTCCGCGCCGGTAGCACTGTCGTAAAGGACACGCTGTCCAAGCGCCACGCGGCCGCTGTCCGGTCGCAGCAAGCCCGCGACGCAGCGAAGCGTGAGCGTTTTTCCGGACCCGGAAGGGCCGAACAGCGCGGTGATCCCCGCTGGCGCGGAGAACGCGACGTTCAGCTGGAATGAGCCCAGGGTGCGGTGGACGTCGACCGCGATGATCTCCAGCGAGCTCCGCGACCGACGCGCGCGAGCAGGAACAACACGGCGCCGGCGACGAGCCCAAGAGCGAGCGCCATCGAGGTCGCTTGTTCGAGCCGGCCTGCCTGCACGGCGTCGTAGATCGCGATGCTCGCGGTCTGCGTGCGCCCCGGGATATTGCCCGCGAGCATCAGCGTCGCGCCGAACTCACCGATCGCGCGAGCGAAGCAAAGCGCGATGCCGGCCGCGATACCCCGCCACGCGAGTGGCGCCGTAACGCTCAGGAAGATTGCAAACTCGCGGCGGCCCAGGGTGCGCGCCGCCTCCTCGTATGCGACGTCGAGCTGTTCGAAGCCGCCCTGGGCCGCCCGTATGAGAAACGGGGTGGCTGCGACGAACGCCGCGACGACCGCTGCGGCGGGCGTGAACACCAGACCCTCGCCGAAGAGCGCCTGGATGATCGGATCGACGGGACCCTGCCGTCCGAGCAGAACGAGCAGGCCGTAGCCGAGTACCGTCGGTGGCAGCACCATCGGCAGGACGATCAGCACCGAGATGACGTCGCGGCCGGGAAAGCTCTTCCGCGCGAGGACCCACGCGAGCGGCACACCGACAGCGATCCCAAGTGCTGTGGCCACCGCTGCGACCCGCAGCGAGAGCGCAAGCGGAGCCACATCCATATCAGCCGTCGCCGGGGAGCGTGAACCCGTACTTCTTCATGATCGGCCGACCCACGGGACCGTTCACGAACGCGAGAAAGTCGCGCGCGGCCGCACGTTGACGCGTGCGAGCGATCACACCCGCTGACTGCGCGATCGGATCGTGGAGCGCGGCGTCGATGACCGAGTAGCGCGTCCCGGGAGTGCCGATGGCAAGCGAGAGCGCGACGACGCCGGCGTCCGCGTTGCCAGACCGCACGAACTGGAAGGTCTGCGAGACGTTCTCACCGAGCACGAGCCGCGTCTGGATCGTGGGCCACAGGCCAACGCGCATCATCGCGTCGCGCGCCGCGCGGCCGTAGGGCGCGTGATCCGGATTCGCGATAGCGACCCGGCCAATGTCGGAGCGAGCCAGATCCGCGACGCTTGTGACCGGCAGCAGACCCGTGCGTTCGACGAGCACGATCCGTCCGATCGCGTATAGCTGACGGGTGCCCGCGAGGACCAATCCCTTCTGCTCGAGGCCGATGAGGTATGCCTCATCGGCGGCAAAGAACACGTCCGCGGGCGCTCCATTCTCGATCTGCTGGCTGAGCGTGCCGGTCGATCCAAAGCTGATCGTCGGCTTCGGATGCCCGTCGGCGGCGAGCGCACTCGATATCTCGGCAAGTGCGAACTGGAGATCGGAGGCAGCGAAGACGACGAGCTCGCGTTCGGGTGATGACGACGCGCCGGGCACGACCGCGCCCGGGACGGTCGGTCCACAACCGGCGAGCAACAACGTGGCGGCCATGACGACTCGCGATCCGCGCATACCGCTCTTCACTCGCGATCGCTCGAAGAGCGGGAGTGCTGGGCGATCTCCACGACCACGTTCGTCGACTTCACAGCGCAGACGACGGCGACGCCCGGCCGCAGCCCGAGCTCCTGCGCGGCCTCCGCCGTCATAAGGCTGACCAGCCGATGCGGGCCGGCCTGGACTTCGACGACCGCGGCAACGCGGTCTTTCTCGACGCGCGTCACGATCCCCGCGAAGCGATTGCGCGCGGACTGCGCGACAATGGGCCGCTCCCGACCCTTCCGCTTGCGCGAAGCCTGGAGACGGCGCACCTCTGCGAGCGGGACCAGCCGTTGTCCGCCCGCGGAACGCCGCACTTTGACCTCGCCCGACACGGCCCAGCGGCGCAGCGTGTCGACCGATACGCCGAGGACCTCGGCCGCTTCGCCCATGCGCAGCGTGTCATCCTTAGGTATCTGCCGATGTTTTGGCACGAATACATATATATAGCACACGCATTACCTGTTCCCGTCGCTTCCGGTCTGCCGGGCTGCCGCGCCGCCGCTCCGCGGAGCACCGCTCCTAGACTCGTGGCGATGCCCACCAGTCCCAGCGCCGCCCGCGCTGCGCGATCGACCCTGAGCGTCGACGAGGCGCTCGACCGCATCCTCGCGCAGATCACACCGCTCGAGGCGACCGAGGTCGGGCTTCTCGACGCGCTCGGCGCGGTGCTCACGGAGGACGCGAGCGCGGACCGCGATGTGCCTCCGTTCCGCAATTCCGCGATGGACGGCTACGCCGTGCGCGGCGCCGACGTGGAACACGGTGGCGTGCAGCTTCACGTCGTGGGTTCGGTCGCGGCGGGCTCGCTCCCCGATCGCGCGGTGGGACAAGGCGAGGCGATGCGCATCATGACGGGTGCCCCGATGCCCGACGGCGCCGACACCGTCGTGCGCGTCGAGGACACCGACAACGGCTCCGAATCGGTGACGATCAACGTGGCGGCGTCGCTTGGCATCGCAGTGCGGCAGGCCGGTGAGGACCTGCGGGCCGGCGAGATCGTCCTCACGCGCGGCACGTGGCTCCGGCATGCGGACATCGGCGTGCTCGCATCGATCGGCCGCGCGAAAGTGAATGTCATCCGTCGACCCAACGTCGCGGTGCTCTCGACCGGCGACGAGCTCGTCGACATCGACGAGCAGCCGGGTCCAGGGCAGATCCGCGACGCGAATCGCCATTCACTCGCGGCCGCCGTTCGCGCGTCGGGATGCGCGGCTTTCGAGCTCGGCATCGCGCGCGACAGCGCCAGCGATCTGCGGCACGCGCTCGGCAACGCGGCGTTCGGCGATCTCGTCGTGACGAGCGGCGGCGTTTCCGTCGGCGACCACGACCACGTCAAGCCCGTCGTGGACGCGATGGGGCATATGGACTTCTGGTCGATCGCGGTGCGGCCCGGACGCCCGCTGGCGTTCGGCGAGCTTCGCACCAAGCGCGGCGCCGTTCCGATCTTCGGCCTCCCGGGCAATCCCGTCTCCGCGCTCGTCACCTTCGAGCTGTTCGTTCGGCCCGCTCTGTTGAAGATGGCGGGCCGGACGAAGCTGCACCGTCCGCGCGTGAAGGCACGGCTGTTCGACCGTATCGACAAGCCGACGGGACTGCGCATGTTCGCGCGCGGCATCCATGACGACGCGGCCGGGACCGTCCGCTCCACCGGCCCGCAGGGCTCGGGGATCCTGCGCTCGATGTCGCTGGCAAACTGCCTCATCGACCTGCCCGAAGCGACCACCGGGGCGGAGCCGGGCGACATCGTCAGCGTCCTGCTCACCGACAGACCGGAGGACCACTAGGGTGCCGGCGCCGAAGCGCGCCGCTGCGGGGCGGACGAGCGCGCGAAAGACGCTCACCCACGTCGATGAGCGCGGCGCCGCGCGGATGGTCGACGTCGGCGCCAAGGCCGTGACCGAGCGACGCGCGACCGCGCGGGGCATGCTGCTGCTGAGAAGCGAAACGCTCGCGCTCGTGCGCGACGGACGTACCCCGAAGGGCGACGTTCTCGCGAGCGCGCGTCTTGCCGGGATCATGGCCGCGAAGCGGACGTCGGAGCTGATCCCCCTCGCGCATCCGCTGCCGATCACCCACGCGAGCGTCGAGCTCGTCATCGAAGCGAAGGGGATCGCTATCGAGGCCACGGTCTCGACGACGGCGCAGACCGGCGTTGAGATGGAGGCGCTTACAGCGGTCGCCGTCGCGGCCCTCACGCTGTACGACATGCTCAAGGCGATCGAGCGAGGCGCGCGCATCACCGAGGTGCGCCTTGTCGCTAAGAGCGGCGGACGCAGCGGGGAGTACCGCGCGCCTTGAGCTCTGTGCGAGCCGCGATCATCACGGTGAGCACCCGAGGCGCCGCCGGCGATCGAGCCGACGAGAGCGGCCCGGCTATGCGTGAGGCGCTCACGGCCGGCGGGCACGAGGTCGTCCACGCCGCTCTCGTGCCGGACGATGTCGCTGGTGTCGCGACCGCGATCCTCAGCGCGGTACGTGCGGGCGCGAATGTCGTGCTCACCAGCGGCGGCACCGGCCTATCCCCGAATGATGTGACGCCGGAGGCGACGCGCCGCGTGATCGATCGTGAGGTGCCCGGGATCGCGGAGGCGCTGCGTGCGCGGTCGCTCGAAAAGACGCCCCACGGCATGCTCTCGCGTGGCGTCGCCGGAGCGGTCGGCGCGACGCTCGTCGTAAATCTGCCCGGTTCGCCGCGCGCGGTACGCGAATCGCTCGAGGTGCTGCTGCCGATCCTCACGCACGCGATCGAGCTGCTCGCGGGGGAGAGCGGCGAGTCCGGCCACGCGCGCGGCCGCCCTTAGGTGAAGCTCGCGGTCCATCCCGAGGTCGCAGCGGCGCTCGCGGCGCGCCGAGCCGTCGTCGCGCTCGAGTCCACCGTCATCGCGCACGGCCTGCCGCGACCGCAGAACCTCACCGCCGCTCGCGCGCTCGAGGAAGAGGTGCGCGGCCTCGGCTCCACGCCTGCCACGATCGCGATCGAGGGCGGCCAGGCAGTCGTCGGCGCGGACGACGCGTTGCTCACGCGCCTCGCGCAGGACGCGGCGGTGGCGAAGGTCTCGCTCCGCGACCTAGCGCCGGTGCTGGCGCGCCGTGGCCTGGGCGCGACGACGGTCGCGGCGACGGTCGAGATCGCGGCCCGCGCCGGGATCTCGGTGATGGCGACCGGCGGCATCGGCGGCGTCCACCGTGGGGCCGAGCGCTCCTTCGACGAGTCCGCGGACCTCGAGGCGATCGCGCGGAATGCGGTATGCGTCGTGTGTGCAGGCGCGAAGCTGGTACTCGATCTCCAACTCACGCTCGAGCGGCTCGAGACGCTCGGCGTGCCCGTCGTGGGCTACGGCACCGACGAGCTCCCCGCGTTCTACGTGCGTTCGAGCGGCCTGCCGCTCGCTCATCGCGTCGACGATGCGCTCGCGGCGGCGCGCGTCGTGCGCGAGCAGCTCGCACGCGGAGCCGGGATCGTGATCGCGGTGCCCATCGCCGCGGGCGATGCGCTCGACCGGCAGGAGGCCGAGGCTCAGGTCGCGCGGGCGCTCGAGACAGCCGAACAGCGGGGAGTCCGTGGCGCCGCACTGACACCGTTCCTTCTGGGTCACCTGAGCGACGCGACCGGCGGACGCAGCCTGGCCGCGAATGTCGCGCTGCTGCGCGCGAATGCGCGGGTCGCGGCGCAGATCGCCCTCGCGCTCGCGATCTAGGCGCCGTCGCTAGCGACGCGAGTCGAAGCCCAGCATCTCGCGCATGCGCACGTAGCCGACGACCGACTCGCGGTACAGAACTCCGACCAGCGAACCGTTGTCGACGACGGCGAGCAGCGGGAAGTCGCCGGTGCCGAACTTATCCAGCGCCGCCACCAGCGGTTCATCCGGCGAGACCGTCGCGAGCTCGGAGACGGGCGTCATGACGGCCTCCACGGGTGTCGTCGCCCATCGATCCTGCTCGACCTTGCGCAGGTCCGCGATCGTCACGATCCCGACGAGCCGGTCGCGCGCGACCACTGGGATCGCTTGAAGGTTGTACGGCAGCACCATGTCGCGGATCAGCTGCCCGATCGGGATACCCTCCGGGGCGGAGCGGAAATCAGTGGTCATGAGCTGACCGACACGAACGCTTCCGACCGCCGCCGTGACGCGCTCCTGCTGCAGGGACTGGGACGCCGCGCTGTACAGGAAGTACGCGATGAGTCCGAGCCACAGGCCGGCGGTCGGCTCGCCGTCGAAGACGCGCGACGCCGCGTACAGGACCATCAGGCCCGCGACGAGCTGGCCACCCCTCGCCGCGATCCGCGTCGCCGCGACCCGATCACGCCGGAACCCCCAAATGACCGAGCGAAGCACTCGCCCGCCGTCCAGAGGGAAGCCCGGCAGCAGGTTGAACAGCGCGACGTAGAAGTTGATCACGCCGAGATACCCCGCCACCGCGCCGACGGGCTCGAGTGCCGGGAGGCGGCCCATGTTGTCGCCCGCGTAGATGGCGATGAGCGTCGAAACCCCGGCGATCACGAAGCTCGCGGCCGGGCCGGCCGCGGCCATGAAGAACTCCGCCTTCGCGCTCGGGGGCTCCTTGGTGAGGTTCGCGACACCGCCGAGCAGGAACAACGTGATCGAGGAGACCGACATCTTGAAGCGGAGCGCGACGATGGCGTGCGCCAACTCATGCAGCAGCACCGCCGTGAAGAAGAGGAACGCCGCGATCGCCGAAACAATGAAGGTCTTTTGCTGCGACCACTGGGGGTATGTCGCCGGGAACACCTGGTCCGCGAGGGACAGCAGCACCAAAAAGAAGATGAGCAGCCACGAGATGTGTACACGGATGTCGATGCCGAGAATGCGCGCGACACGGAACGACCCGGGCACACGGCGAGCATACCCGCGATGCGCCCTGCGATACTTGAGACGGATGAGGACGATGGTCGAGCTGCGCCAGCGACGCCCCAAGGTGTGACACAGGTCGCTACGGGTCGTTTCGGCACGCTTGAAGTCCATCCCGACATCGCGCGCGCCATCGACGAGCTTGGGTTCATGGCGCCGACCCCGGTACAGCAGGAAGCCATTCCTGTGCTGCGCGCAGGGCGCGATCTGTTCGCGCAGGCGCAGACCGGTACGGGAAAGACGGCGGCATTCGCGATCCCGGTCATCGAGCGCATCGACCCGGCCGAGAAGCGACCGCAGGCCCTCGTCGTCGTGCCAACGCGCGAGCTGGCCATCCAGGTGACCCGCGAGTTCGGCGCGCTGGGGAAGTTCCGGCACACGCACGAGGTCGCGATCTACGGAGGCGTTCCCTACGGCCCACAGGAACGCGCGCTCAAGCGCGGCGTACCGATCGTCATCGGAACACCAGGCCGACTGCTCGATCACATCGACCGCGGGACGCTCTTGCTCGACGGGATCCGCGTCGTCGTGCTGGATGAGGCGGACCGCCTTCTCGACATGGGCTTCGCGCCGGACGTGCGCAAGCTGCTGCGCCTTTGCCCCACGAAGCGTCAGACCGCGTTGTTCTCCGCGACGCTCTCGGGCGAGGTGCGCGACCTGGCGCATCGCTTCACAAAGGATCCGGCGCAGATCGCGATCGATCCGGGTCAGATGAACCTCGAGGCGATCGAGCAGGTCTACGTCGAGGTCCTCGATCAGGACAAGCCCAAGGCGCTGGCGGAGCTGCTGCGCCGCTGGGAGACCGACCAGGTGCTCGTGTTCCGTCACACCAAGCGCGGGGTCGACAAGCTCTTCGACGATCTCAAGCGACGCGGACAGAAGGTCGCGGCGATCCACGGCGATCTCTCGCAGCGCGAACGCGAAAGGACGCTCGATCAGTTCCGCAGTGGGGAGATCAAGGTCCTGATCGCCACCAACCTCGCGGCGCGCGGCCTTCACGTCGAGGACATCAGCCATGTCATCAACTACGACCTGCCCGAGGACGCGGATACCTTCACGCACCGGGTTGGCCGCACCGGACGCGCGGGCGAGGCCGGGGTCGCGGTCACGTTCGTTGGGGAGTGGGACCTCGACGAGTTCGAGCGCCTGCGCGGCAAAGCCGGCGTGCCGTTCCGGCGCGAGGTGCTCGAGCTGTACGGCAGGTAGGGTGACGGACTGCGCGTTCTGCGCCGTCGTGAACGGCGCGGAACACCAAGTGGTCTACCGTGACGAGCACGTCGTCGCCTTCCTCGACCATGCACCTGTTTTCCCCGGACACACACTCGTCGTGCCCGCGCGGCATTACGACACGCTCGAGGACGTCCCCGAGAGCGACGTCGCTCCGTTGTTCTTGCTCGCGCGCCGTCTCTCGATCGCGTTCCGCATCGCGCTCGGTGCCGAGGGTTCGTTCGTCGCGGTGAACACGCGCATTAGCCAGAGCGTGCCCCACGTGCACGTGCACGTCGTGCCACGGCGAAAGGGTGATGGCCTGTTCTCACCGGGCAAGGGAATGTGGGTGCGGCTTCGTTATTCGGACGGCGAGGCAGCGAGGGTCGCCGAAAAGCTGCGAACCGCCCTCGCGGCCTAGCCCACGAACTCCAGCGCGGTCTGCTCCCAGAGCTCGCTCATCAGTCGGAGCGTCTCCTGGTCGACCCGCTCGTCGTTTCCATGGAACATCTTCGCGAACTGCCCGAACGGGATCTTGTCGCTCATGAGCCCGTAGCCATACGAGA